>CAMYXL010000077.1 GCA_947303255.1 uncultured Clostridia bacterium
GCAGGCTGTTCCGTACAGTTCACGGATAAGACCGCAAACGAGACTTCAGCTGCCGTTGAGACTGAAGAAGAGCAGAAGGAAAATGAGACTGAGAAGGCTTCCGAGAGCGCAGGGGAGAGCGAAACAAACGAAACTCCTGCTATTGTTGAGACTTTTGCCGCAGTCGTTGATTCAGGAGAGGAGACTGTTGTTCTTTACGGTGCTGAGACTGAGGAAACTCAGGAAGAGCACGACCAGGCATGGATCGAGAGCCAGCTCGCTGAAGGAAATATCGACAACTGTTCATTCACTTTCGCTGATGCAGGCGAGGACAAAGAGCTCATTACGTCTTGGGCTACTTACAGAGTAAAGAAGTCTCCTAACGAAGGTAAGATCTTCATCACGATAGATGATGAGTCCTATGAGCTTGATATCTCATCTGATTGGACAGGAACAAGATTCAGTAAGACTTATCTTCTCAAATCCAACGGCAACACATATATCTATGTATTATCACACCTTGAGGGAGACCGTACTGATGTCAACGTTTACAAGGTTGACGATAAGGGTGTCTCATACGTTGATACTGTTGAGAAACTTTCTATTTTCTCAGACATGAATTATCCGTGGGAATTCCTTTGCGAGCACTACGGCGAGATGAACGGAGCTCTCGATTTCTACCAGTACTATACTGTCGGATCAAACGGAATTCCGGTGCCTTCTGAGGATCCTATATATGTTACCTCAAGCGTTGAGCAGGTCACATTGGGTGAAGAGAGAACAGGTAAGCTCGTGATGTACGGACAGATCACCGATCAGGATATATTAGTATCCGCTGATGAGCTTATCAGACCTTCAGAGACCGACTTCAAGACCTATATCGAAGTAATGGACAAAGACGGCAACTTCATCTCATTTGACTGCGTAGATTGGTTCGCCTCCTTTGAAGACAGTGACATCGGACACAAAGAGGCCGTGTATAAATTCTTCGATTACAATTTTTAATACTGCCAAACATAATGGGGGGCGTCTCTTACTGAGGCGCACCCATTTTTATGCCTTAAATTGTTTCCGGTTCCTTCTTCCTTTTTCGAAGTTTCCTGTTAAGTTTCTTCGTCTCTTTTATGTCCTGCTTGACCGGCGCGAAATCCTTAAGGTCCAAGAGCTCCGTGAGCATCTCGATCTCAGGCTTGTAGCGGTTGGACATGACAAGTTCGAGATTCCTGTCTTCCGTTCTCAGCCTCAGAAATCTCGCGCACTGCTCGAGATAGACGATCTTATAATCGTGCTGATTGCGAAGCTCATTCCAGGAGATGACATAAGGCTTTCTTATAAAACGCTTGTACACCAAGTCAACCTTGTCGCCCTCCTTGATAAGCCACACGCGCGAACGCTTGGCAAGTCTCGCGAAGCCGTGGAAAGTATAGACAGACATGGCGATCTCGCAGTCCGGATACATCCTTTTTATCCTTCTCGAAAACTTTTTCTCGACTCTCGGCACAGGTTCATTACGCTTAAATATCCTTCGAAGGATGGTGAACACATAAACGTCCTTGTAGTACTGAGCATTCCTCTTTAAGATCCTGAAAAGGAACAGCGCCGCAACTGCCACATGAACGCAGATGATAAAGCAGATCAACGGTGCGAAGATGAGCAATATGAGAAGTATGAAGTGGATGAGTGCTTTTGCTATCTGCCACAAAAGACTCGTGCCTTTCACAGGAAAAGCAGCCACGATCGTCTCCCAGTTGTTGATGCATGAACGGACGATGTTCGACAGGAAAGTTATCGCGACAAAAGTAACTATCGCGAGTACATACGTGTACCACGGATTATCCAGAAATTTCGGAACGCTTAATCTTAAGAACACCGGCTGAATGATCAGTGAGACGCCTTTTGATCCCGGAGGATCCTTCTCGAGTGCTTCGTTAGTCACCAGCGGCAGAAGCGACAGGGCAACGTTTCCCAGGTTCAGCGCGAGTGTGTCGAGCTTATCGAGAGATATCTTTTTCGAGACGAGATCGGATACTGCTGTGGAGTGGATCACGATAAAGATCGCTGCGACGATGGACAGGAAAACAGCCGCATATGGATTCGAGATCGGAAGTTTTCCTGCTTCCCTTATGATCGGCACGCCGTTCAGAAAATCGGCGATGTTGTTGAAGAAAGCCGAATCCGGCGAATAGATCGCAGCGTTTTCGATGGCTCCCAGGATGGAAAGGACCGCTAGTGTCGCAGTCGGGTTTACGGAAGTGACCACGCTGGTGGAGAACACGCCGGCATATGTTGCCAGGGCGTAGGTGTAGTCGGTCGTGTCGGATTTGCTCTTGGATCCTGAAGCCATACAGACCACAGGCATGAGAGCCACGCACATCAACGCGACCAGCATTATGACAGCGAGTCTTGAACGAGCTTTACTGATATCTATACGCATCTTTTCCCCCCTTACTAAAACTCCTGAATTAATAATCCCCATACCTCACTACAATATTACCACCGGGATGAGTTGTTCTTCCGTCATCAAATGTATGGGCCAGGATAGCACGCCCTCCGTCAAAGGTGTATTTAATAGCTGCCTCGCTTATATTTTTATGAGCCTCATCAAATAGTGAATCCAATAATTGCTCACAAAGGCTAAAGCATGCTTCATTAAAATCTTCATCTGAATCATATTTACTATGATCAAGTTCAATCGGACTTAGTGTAAAATCGGTTAGTTTTTCATCAAGAAAATTCAATTCGATAAAGAATCTCTTGCCGCAAAACTCCACCTCGTTCGGAAGCGAATCTACGATATAAGAACCGGGAGTAACATCCAAGATCTCGTATTTGTCGGATGCTTTAAATCTTTCAACAGTTGTATCCTTACTTATCTCATATCCGTCAATTTCAAAGATTCCCTTACTTACATTATTCATTTTATCGACCCCCCTTCATATTATTTTCAAGTTCATCATATCATAACTGTATGCATCAGCTCGTAAATAAGCCTTCTCTAAACTGTTTTATTGTCGGAAAAAGGAGTGCAACATGTTGTTAATTATTTGAACTTATTGGATAAATTTGTTATATTTTCCGATACATACTAAAATGTTATGCGTTTTTAATCGAAAACACCTTGTATTTCGCAATTAGATATAGATAATAGAGCATGTTTATTATCAACATCAGGAGGATGTTTATGAAAAAAAAGATCATTTCATCAATCGTTTTGACCTCGATCCTTTTGTGCGGCTGCGCAACTAAGGAAGCAAAGTCCACAGAAAAGGATGCAGACGAGACAGTCAAGACAGAAGAAACAGAAAAGTCGGAGGAAACTGAAGAAACAGGGGAAACTTCAGAATCCGAAGAGCCGACTGAGAAAACAGAAGAATCAAAAGACACAGAACCGACTGAGCCTGCTCCTGACGTAAACGTAGGATTCTGGATCGACAGCAACCTGAACTTCGGCTGCGACGCAGACGATGCGTTCTACATCAACATGGATCAGGTATCAATGAAGGAATACTTCGATGCACTTGAATCCGACGAGATATTCAGAAGCGCTGCCACATTCTCTAAGATCACATCATCTCCTCTCGGTTTTATCGAAAAAGATGACTATCTTTCAGGATGTGACTATATCACGACCACACAGGTCGAACTTGAAGCACCGGGCGTAGAGGTTGGAGCAGTATCTACCGATACGGTAAGGATCGATGAGGAGAACTGCATAACATACTACAAAGTAGATATTCCACAGATCGATCTCGGAACTTCCGACTGCGATAAGGCAAATAAGGAGATAATCGAGTTCGTTGAAGACTATGATCCGTGGTTCGGAGCACCTACTGTCCGTTACAGATTTTTCGAGCATGAAGACGGAAGTAAGACGTTCGTATTCTTCTACGGAGACGGATACGATGACAGCATGTTCAAGTCATTCTCTTTTGATTCCAACGGCAAGAGAATGAGCACAGACGACGTCATCAAGAGTGCGGGATGGGAGCCGAGCGAATTCAAAGATAAGACCTTCGAGCTTATCAAAACAGATCTGGCTTATGCCAACAATTTTGACGTACACATGGGATATGGAATCAGGAATTTGACTGCAATCGATTCTGTTAATGAAGATCCTGATGTTTTCGTAAATGAGAACGGTAATCTCGTGGTCGTAATGTATGTTGATTTCTTTGCTATCAACGGTTTTTACATGATCCCTTATGAAGTTGCACCTGATCTCGAGATATCAGATGCAAAGGCTGATCTTGAAACTGATTATATGGCTGAACTGGATTGGAAAGTTGAGATGTACCAGGATGTTGCCGCTGAGATATTGTCGGAAACCGTGTCGGAGACTCAGGAAGTCAAGATCGATGATATCGACGTCAGTACGGTACCTGACGGATTATATGGAGCAACAGAGAATTACGGAACTTGTTTCTTCTCAGCAGGTTTCCCTGCGTTGTTTAGAGATGAGAATGATAATACTTACTACGGAGGTATAGTTTCTTATCTTAATGAAAATGTCTATGAGGATTCCGAATACAAGTATGAGGTCTATCGCAACGGCGAACTCGTATTGACCGATACGATCAAAGCAGAAGCTACTCCGTTCTTCAGACAGATAAACGCAGAGTTCGAATTGGAGTATGCAGAAGATGATGTTTTCTGTGTTGTTCTCTACGATGCCAATGGTTCAGACAATATCCTTGGTGCAAGTTGGGAAAAGATGCATATGAACTGATAACTGAGCAAAGCATATAACTAAGGGCTGTCTCACTTTGGCGAGGCAGCCCTTAGTTTTGCTCACCACAAATAGATGTTTCTTTTTTCTTGAAAAAAACTACGTACTAACCTAAACTTGATTATTTGCTAAAAAGGTTAGTGTTTTTGAGGCTTGAAAAGCATTCCGTACTAACCTAATCGAAGAAAAACGTGGTTGAGGTTAGTATTATTTTCGAAAAAATGAATTTAGATACTAACCCCAGGCTCGATATTCGAGTTTTAGGTTAGTATTCCTGGCTTTTTAATCCAAAAATATACTAACCTAACAGCGGGTTTTCGCGGTTTTGGGTTAGTATCGGACATTTTGAGACAAAGGAAATCATGTCGTCATTGAGACATTGCATTCCTTTTCGAGGATGGTGATTACGGTGGTGACACAAAAAAGTCCGTCTCATAATGAGACAGACTTTTTCATCCGGTAAAATATTTGGTTTAGTAGTGTGTTCAGGCAACGTCCAGTTTCTTGTCTGCCAGGTTCTTTACGACGAGTGACATGATAATGACCGCCAGGATAAGAAGAGAAGACGTAGCGACGATCAGAAGCTCCGTCTGCGTGAAGGTTTTGACAACTTTCCATGACAGAACATTGAAGACAGCGCCTCCTATTATGAACACTATCGTTCCCAGGAGGATGACCAATAAACTTAATGGCCTTCTTTTGCTGACATTAAAGCTCGCTCCGACTACATTGGAGAACAGTATGAGTGTCAGGAAAAATGCAGGTATTGATAACGATAACAGCCATGCGTTTAATTCCGATAACAGATTTTCCATTCGTATAGAACCATAACCTGAAGGAAGTCCGTATATAGCCGTGTTTACATGACCTTCTACATAGCTCGTCATAAGGCCAAGTCCGGCGAGTATGGAGAATATGATTATGACAGGGAGAGCCTTGGTTCTGATGATCTGTGACTTTTTGTATGGCAGAGCCCAATTCTTATACGAGTCATCCGTAAAAAGTTCCTTGTAAAGTCTGTATGTAAGCCAAACAGCGGGTATCGATAATATGATGAGAGAAGCTATTTCCATGCCTCTCCATATGAATGCGTATCCCGGCCAACTTGCGTTACTGTAATAGATCACGGTGGCTATCTTCAAGATAAGATGCAGAACGAAGGTCATAAGACCGATCTTTCCTGCGTACCTTAATGTTTGCGAAGTAAGTTTATTCATCATTTCTGTCCTCCTTCCTTGAAGCAGTCCTTGTAGAAATTGAGTAAGGACTTTCCCGTCGACTCCCTTATCTCGTCAACGGACTTTTGGCAGATGATCTTGTTCTCGCCTATGATGATCACCTCGTCCAAAGCAGCTTCCACGTCAGTCAGCAGGTGAGTGGACATGAGGATCGTCGCGTCATCGCGGTATTCCTTCAGGATCGTCTTTATGATGTTTTCTCTCATGATAGGATCCGTAAACGCCAGCGGTTCGTCCAGAAGGTAGACCTTGGCATTTCGACTCATGGTCAGGATCAGTTTTATCGTTTCAATATTTCCTCTCGAAAAAGCCCCCATAGTCTTCTCAGCGGAGATGTCAAAAGCCGTAAGGTATCTCGTGCATTTTTCCTTGTTGAAATCCTTGTAATGACTTCCGTAGAAATCGACTATCTTACTTACTTTCATGTCATTGCCGAATTGAAGTTTGTCCGGCATAAAACTTACGATGGATTTGATCTTGTCTTCCTTTTGTTCGCCGCACACGGTTATGGTTCCGCTGTCCGGTTCCAGGAATGTGGCGATGAGCTTCAGAAGGGTAGTCTTGCCGATGCCGCTCGGGCCCGCCAGGCCAATGATCTTGCCTTCACCGATCGTGAGATCGAGGTCCTTCCAGACGACTTTGTTTCCCAGTTTTTTACTTACGTTCTTACAGATTATGCTCGCCATCTTTTCCCACCTCTTTCAATATCTCGATCGCTTCTTCCAACGAAAGGCCGGAAGCCTTCGCGAATTGAATATAGCTTTCTGCTGCGCTGACGGCGCTCCTTCTTCGAACCTTTGCGATCAGGGAAGTGTCGTCTGTGACTCTTCTTCCGCTGTTGCGCATGGTTACGATGAGACCCGAGTCTTCCAGGGCACTCAGTGCTTTTTGCATCGTGTTCGGATTGACACCGGCTTCAACTGCGAATTCCCTTACGGAAGGGATCTTGTCGCCCGGCTCGTATTTTCCTGAGACGATGTCTTTGGTAATGGCTTCGACTATCTGTTGGAACAGAGGTCTTGTTTCATCAAATTCCCAACTCACGGTGTCTCCTTTCATTCTTCCTTCTAGTGTTTTCGTCAAACTGTATTACTACACTAGTACAGTAACACGGTCGGGATTATTATGCAAGTGCTTATTTTTCGAAAACGTGATTTTTCGAGAAGAAAAAAGGGGATGCTATTTTGGATGCAATGCGATAAAAACATGAAAAATCTCTATGATATAATTATCTCGGAAACCTGATAACAAAGGGGGAACTTGTTATGAAGTTACAGAGCATGAACTGTCCTAATTGCGGCGGTGATCTTAAGAAAGAGGGCAACGTTCTCGCATGTGAGAACTGCGGATCAACATTCGCGATCGACTACGACGATGCAGATGTCGAGTACGAGAAGTTAAGTACTGAGGACGAGCGTAACAGACAGCAATATGAGCATGAAAAAGAGATGCTCGAGACACAATACCGTCTTCAGGAAGAAGCAAGGATCAAGCAGCTCAAGTATGAGAAGTCCGAGCTTCGTAAGAAGAAGGTCTCTAATACAATAAGAAGCCTTATCTCGATCGTCATCGTATTCGCAGTATTTGGCGGTATCGGATATTTCACATACAGATATATGGATAAGAACGGTCTTCTTGATGAAGCAAAGAAGAACATGATGCCGACGACGACAGAGACAACTGCTGATCCGTACGATATCACCAAAGAGGATATCCTCGCTGACAGTGAGTTCCTGGAAAATGCCAAGGCTTCGATCCTCTCTTCATATCATTCTGACAGAGACGGTGACACAGCTTCGACATATGACGGCGGATGGCTCGAATATACTATCTCTGAAGGTGATCCTGAGATCTACGACACTTATTACCTTGTCAGCAATAAGGATTACGGTGATAAGAACAGACTTTATTACCTTATTAAGTTCTCATTTATCAATGATGAGACAGGAGAGGTAACCGAAGTATATGATGCGCTTTATCTTCGCGATCTGAAGGTTAATGCCAACGGCAAGATCACATGTGATTTTTCAGTATGTGGTGACAGAGGAAGCGGAGCTACAGACTGGACATTCGATGCAGCAACTGATTCTGATCAGCTCTACAGATCAGCGATCCTCGGTCAGGACGAATTCACATATGAGAAGATCGAGATCCCGAACCTGGAAGCTGAGCCTGAGACCGAAGAAGCAGAAGGCGAGTCTTCTGAGGAAGAAGTTGAGGAAGATGAGACAGAGGAAGCTTGATGCTAACCGTCTTCCTTCGGTAATTTTCTAAAATAACGAATAGCAAAAAACAAAGTAGGCACGATCGACAGCACAAAGGCTAGAGGTTGTGCCTCTTGTATTCCCGCAAAACCTCTGACCTGCGACAGGATCAAAAGAGCAGGGATGAAGAAGACGCCGCTTCGGATCGCGGACGTGGTGGCTGCCTCCCATTTCTTGCCGGTACTTTGTAAAAGCACCTCGGTACACATGCCGAATGCCATTACCATTCCCGCGATGCTCTGAAGCTTGAGAGCTCTGACGCCGTAGTGTACGACCATGAGATCCTGACGGAACATGTAGATGATCCTTCCCGCGTTCATGTGAACGATAGTGCCAAGAACAACAAGAATGGACGTAGCGAAGATAACGGTGAAGAGGTAACCTTTTCTGACGCGGCTATACTTCTTTGCACCGTAGTTATAACCGCTAACAGGCTGGAATCCCTGACCTACGCCGAGTGCAATGGCGAAGGTGAAGAAATAGACACGGGATACGATGGACATAGCAGCGATAGCCTCATCTCCGTAGACTCCCGACAGGGAATTAAGAAGAATGGTCGCGACACTGCTCAAACCCTGACGAAGAAGGCTCGGGAAGCCCGTTGCCATTATGTCGCCGATATGGGAGAACTTAAGATCGACCCGCTTGAGGGATATCTTGCACTGTGTCTTTCCTCGAAAAAACGGAATGAGAAGTATGGCAAAACTGATGGTCTGGGAGATAGCCGTGGAAAGACCTGCACCCGTGATACCCATCTTGAGAACGAACATGAAGAGAGCGTCGCCGCCGATGTTAAGACCCGCACCCACGAGAAGTCCGATCATGCCGAAGTATGCTTTGCCCTCGTACCTGAGGATATTGTTCAGCGTAAAAGTCGCGACGACAAACGGTGCTGTCAGCAAGATAAAGAATATGTATTTGTGAGCATAGGGAGCGATGGTCTCCGTGCTTCCCAGGAACATGATAAGAGGATCCAGGAAGATAAAACATACGATGCTCGTGATTATTCCGAGAGAAAGTGAGAGAAAGAAACCTGTGGAAGCGGTCCTCGATGCACCCTCCGGATCTTTGTTGCCGAGCTTACGCGACAGGATAGATCCCGCGCCCTGACCGAAGAGAAATCCGACGGCCTGAATGATGGTCATGAAACCGAAGACGATACCGACCGCGCCGCTGGCACTGTTGCCGAGAGTTCCTACGAATGCGGTGTCGACGAGATTATAGATGTTCGTGACGAGCATGCTTATGATGGTCGGCACGCTAAAAAGAAGGACCAGTTTGCTGACGGATCCTTGGGTCATTTTCTTATAGTATTTGTCTGAAGCTTTATCATTCATATTGTGAGATTATAGCATTTTCGAGAGGACATATTGCAAAAAGCACTGAATAAAATAGAATAATTGTATATCTGATATGAGGGGGATATCTTATGGACGCCAACATCACCAAAAGGAACGAACTTCTTGCTCAAAAGACCATCGAAGGCCTTAAGTCCCGCAACATGGAAGGCTACTATGCGTCAAGCAAAGAGAAGGCTCTGAAGATCGCGCTGGAGCTGATCCCTGAAGGTAGTTCCGTATCAATGGGCGGTGCTATGAGCGTTCATGAGATCGGCCTTTCGGAGGCTCTCAAAGAAGGCGACTATAACTTCATCGACCGCGACGCATATGAGGACAAGAGGCAGGCAATGCTCATGGCCTATGACGCGGATTTCTTCCTGTCGAGCTGCAATGCCATGACCGATGACGGTATCCTCGTAAATATCGACGGCAACGCCAACAGAGTTTCCGCCATCGCTCAGGGACCTAAGCACGTCATCTTCATCGTCGGCATGAACAAGGTCTGCAGTGACATCGATTCCGCCATGAAGCGTGCCAGAAACGTGGCTGCGCCTATCAATACTCAGCGTTTTGGTCTAAATACTCCTTGCTCGAAAAAGGGAACCTGCTTTAACTGCAAGTCCCCTGATACAATCTGCTGTCAGATCCTTATTACCCGTTTCTCGAGACATAAGGGAAGGATAAGCGTTATCCTCGTAAACGACGATCTCGGATATTGATCAACCCCACAAAGCGGTAAGCATCGGAATGATCTGCTTTTTACGGCTCATGACGCCCGGAAGGTAGAGCTCGTTGTCATGCGGCTCGGCCGAGAAGGCGTATCTTATGGTGTCGTCGCTTCCGATATAGAAGAGATATGAACCTTCGATCAAAACATCCGTGAGCATCAAAAGGATCATGTCGTAACCGTTCTGTTTCTTGAGCATGGACATGGTATCCAGGAACTCCGCCTTTCTCTCGAGCATCGACTTTGAATCTACACAGATGATCTGGCTTACGCCCAAAGTCTGTCCTGCGATATGGAACTCCTTGAAGTCCGTCTTGATGAGATGCTCTGCGGAACTGTCCGTATTTCTGGAGGCATCGAAAAGTTCCTTACCGATCTCTTCGATACTTACACCTGCGATCCTCGAAAGTCTTTCTGCGAAGATCTTGTCACGCTCAGTACATGTCGGCGACTTAAACATAACAGTATCCGAGAGGATAGCTGATACCATAAGTCCTGCCATCATAGGAGCAGGCGTTACGCCGCTTTCCTGATACATCTCAGCAACGATGGTTGTCGTACTTCCGACCGGCTCGTTACGAACGTTGATCGGCTGTGTTGTCTGTATATCCGCGAGTCTGTGGTGGTCGATGATCTCAATGAGCTCTGCCTGATCAAGTCCCGGAACGGACTGAGCAGACTCATTATGGTCGACCAGAACGATATTCTTTCTTCTCGGACGGAGGAGGTGGAATCTGGAAAGTGTTCCCACGACCTTATCTTCCTCATCCAAAACAGGATAACTTCTGAAACGGCTCTTTAAGATCGTCTCGCGAACATCATCAAGATAATCGGTAGTATGAAAACATACGATATCCTCAGTAGCACAAACTCTGCTTATAGGCATTGACTGGCTTATGAGTTGTGATGTCTTCATCGCATCAAAAGGAGTGTAGATGACAGTCGTTGTGCTGTCAGGGAACTCATCGAGCAAAGCCTTGTCAGGAGTTACTCCGCAAAGGATGATAGCTTCGGTATTATTCGTAAGCGCATAAGAGATCATATCCTTCTGGTCACCGCAAAGAACGATCCTGTCAGAGCCTGAGAAGGACGGTGTATTGCCGTTAGACGGAAGAGCGATCACGATCTCGCCCGTGATCTCATCCTTGGAATTATTATCCTTGATGATCTGTCCCTCGACAACACCCAGCAGGTTAAAAAGCGGAAGGTTGGTAACCTTCGGATCCGTGATCGTATCGAGCGTATATGAAGCGATGTCGCCTGCGGATAATGTACCGAACAATGTGCCGTTGGAATTTACGACAGGGATGGATGTGACATGACCTTCGTTCATTGTCTTCCATGCGCGGTCGAGTGTAGCTGAAGGCTCCAATACAGGCGGCTTATCGTAATCGATATCGCTTACCTGCGTTCTCATATCCTTGACTCTCATAGGCTGGGCGAATCCGAACTTAGCGAGCATTCTTTTGGTCTCGTCGCTTAAGTGATCGAGGCGGCATGCGATGTAATCTCTGTCTCCTGTTGCATTACGAAGTGCAGCATATGACATAGCTGATACAACTGCATCTGTATCCGGATTTCTGTGTCCTACTACATAAACTTGGCTCATAATATTATCTCCATTAATCTTTATGGCAACAATTTAACACAGGAGAAGTCTTTTATATACTGTGCTATTTGTAGTTTTTTCAGCTGTAGAGAGGAGCTGGTTTGGCACCCGTGTCCTTAAGGATATCCAGGATCTGATCCTCCTCATCCATATGCATGAGATAGACTTCCGTTCCGTCAGCTGTCAGTGAACAGATAATATCCTTAATATCTTCAGCATAAAGATGAACTCCTGTCTTATATGCGGAGACCTCCGTATAAAGAATGCTGCCGCTCTTAAGATAAGGAGTAAAAGTATCCAGTGTTGCCGTGTCTCCTGTATATACCACGTTCCTGCCGTCAACGGTCAGATTGTAACCGAAGCACTTTCCGTCCAACGTAAGAGTGTGTTTGGTCGGAACAGAGCTGGTGAGGAAGTCCTTATCAAGCTCAGAAGAAGTAATCAGTTCATACCAATCATCAGAGCATCCTTCCATCACGGACAGAGAATGGTAAAGATCTGTTTTGACTTCTTCGGAAGGCGCTACGATCGTAACAGGGATCTTTCCGACAAAGAACTCATAGTCGACCACCATACCAAGTCCTGCAATATGATCTCCGTGCGTATGGGTTATCAGGATGTAGATATGCTCTACATTACTGAGATCCATCTTCTTGATCTTTTGAAAAGAGTCCATGGAACAATCCAGAAGGATCATGTCAGTTCCGTCGTAGAAAAAAGCACTGTTATGTTCATCTGCAAATGCAGATCCTCTTCCGAAAAACTCGAGCATAAGTATTTCTCCTTTGATCAGTCTTCTAGGTAATTAAAATCCCTGATCCGCTTAGATCAGGGATTTTATGATGCTGTAATAGAATAACTTAGTCACCTGAATTATTGTCTTCCGGTGCTTCCGTAGGAGGTTCCGTTGGTGGTTCCGTAGGTGGCTCCGTTGGAGGTTCCGTAGGTGGTTCCGTTGGTGGCTCCGTTGGTGGCTCCGTAGGTGGCTCCGTTGGCGGTTCCGTTGGCGGTTCCGTTATTGACGGCTTAGGAGTTGTTTCAGTCGGCTTAGGCGTATTAGTCGTTGGAACCGGAGTATTTGAAGTTGGCTTCGGTGTATTTGAAGTCGGCTTCGGTGTATTTGAAGTCGGCTT
>CAMYXL010000078.1 GCA_947303255.1 uncultured Clostridia bacterium
ATCCTTGCAATGGGTGCAGGTAAGAAAGCAGCCCAGGGTATTCACGAGTACTTAAGCGGAAACAAATAAGAATAATCACTTTATGAGTTTGTGGCCGGTATTTCTGTTATGAGATATCGGCCTTTGTTTTGAATTTAGGTTAGCGTATGCTAATTATATATAAGCGCTGTTTATATTAGAAGATTGCAAATGCGACTATTGACAGCATTTATGTGGTGTGATATATATTCAATGTTTGGTTAGCAAAGACTAACTATAATAAAAAACAGAGGTCAATATCCATGGCTTTAGTAATAACGCTTGCGATTATAACAGCAGGTGTCTTGCTCATTAGGATCTTAAGAGAAATAGTTATGGGTTCATCTTGTTGCGGAACAGGCGAGAAGATCCCCAAAAGGATAAAAGTTAAGGATAAGGACATCTCACATTATTCATACAGATACATGCTTCATGTTGAGGGGATGATGTGTTCAGCCTGCACCGTCAGAGTTGAAAACATGCTCAATTCGTTGAACGGTATCTGGGCGAAAGCGGATCTTTCAGTCAGGGAAGTGACCGTTTTTTCGAAAGAGAAGAGGGACAGGGATTTTTTTGTAGCGGCTTTAAAGAGCAGTACATATACGATCACAGAGTTTGAGGAGGAAAAGAAAGATGACGAGCCTTAATAAGATGGCTCCCGACCAGGAGGGTGTGGTTGCTTCGATCGACGGAGATACCCGATTCTTAAGCAGGATCACATCAATAGGTCTGACGCCGGGATGCAAAATTAAAGTAATCAAGAACGACAAGGGTCGACCGATACTCGTGTTTTTAAGGGACACACTTGTAGCGCTCAATAACAAAGAGTGCGAGAGAATTTTGGTGGAAGAGAGGTCGAACTGATGGTAGACGGAAAGATAACAATTGCTCTTTTGGGTCAGCCGAACTCAGGTAAGTCGACTTTGTTCAACGGACTTACCGGACTTAAGCAGCATGTCGGAAACTGGCCGGGAAAGACAGTCGAAAAGAAGCAGGGATCCTTCAGTCACAATGGAATGGATTATATAGTTACGGATCTTCCGGGAACGTATTCTTTGTCAGCGAATTCCGACGAGGAGATCGTAACAAGAGATTATATAGCATCAGGGAATGCAGATGTTGTGTGCATCTTGGCAGACAGTTCACAGCTTGAAAGAAGCATGTTTATGCTGGCAGATTTCGCAGGTATAGATGTGCCGTGCTTTCTCGTTTTGAATCTGGCTGATGTAGCGAAAGATCAGGGTAAATTCATCAATCCGAAAAAGATCGAGAAGAAGATCGGAATACCTGTCATCTTGATGTCAGCAACTGACGTTAAAAAGTACGACTCTTTTTTCGCTTGTATGGAAAAAGCGTTGAAGAATAAGACAAAGCTTGATTATTCTTCTCTTGAAAAAGGTTATGAAACTGTTGAAGGTTTCTCTGAACTTAAGGCTGTTATATCAGACGGACTCGTTGAAGGATATACATCCACATGGCTTTCTGTTAAAGCTATCGAGGGAGATAAGGTCGTAAGAGCGAAGGTTGAAAACGCATTAAGCGGCGATAAAAAAGCATCTTACGAGAAGATGATCAAGACTTTGGACAAGGGAGCTTTATCGACAGGTGAATGCAAGTTCAAGTGGATCGATGAGATATTGGACGGCTCCGTTAATAAGGTCGAGACTTCCGTTAAGATGGGTAAGTTCGACAGAGCAATAACAAGTAAGAGATGGGGCAAACTGATAGTTGTTCTCGTTGTAATCGGAGGACTTCTTTTGTCCTTTATTCCTGCGCTTCCTTTGATGCTTTTGGGCGGATGCGTAACCATGCTTGCCGATCCTATCAGGAATGCACTGAACAGTGTAAACGCTAGTCCGATAATAACCGGGATCATATGCGACTGTCTTTTGATGTGTATAGCAAATACAATAAAGATGCTCGGCTTCGCATTCGGTATTACGCTGGTATTCGGTATGTTCGAAGAAAGCGGAATCATGGCGAGGATATCATACGTTTTCGATAATACGATGAGTAAGATGGGACTTCAGGGAAAATCAGTAATGCCTTTCCTCGTATCATTCGGTTGTACGATCGAAGGAGCGACCAGTAGCCGTGTTATCGATAACTGGGGACAGAAGATCCTTACTATCGCGCTTGCATGGGCAGTTCCTTGTGGTGCTGCGTGGGCAATAATTCCGATGCTTGCCACTTCGTTCTTCGGCGGTTACGGAGTACTTGTAATTGTTGCAATATTGATCATTATGATCATCCATATATGGATCACATCCAAGATCTTCGGAAGACAACTGGTTAAGAAGGAAGACAGATATGGAATCATCATGGAACTTCCTCCGTATCATAAGCCGAAGTGGAAGTCACTTTTGAGATACGTATTCGGAAGAACGAAGGACATGTTCTTCAGAGTCATAAAGGTTATCATTCCGGTATGTCTCGTATTCTGGTTCTTGAGTTATTCTACTGCCGGTGTTGAAGGATCTGTTCTTTATAAAGTTGGAAGCTTCATCGAACCAGTTACAAAATTCTTCGGACTAAGCTGGCAGTTGTTCATGGCTTTCATCGCTTCATCTATCGGTAAAGAAGGTGCTGTCGGTGTTCTTACTGCTCTTTATTCTCAGTCGGGTACGATCTTCGGAGCTGTAGCCGGAACCAATGAGGCGGTTACTAATTCCACTCAGCTTCTTCTCAATAATATTTCGGGACCACAGGCTCTCGCATTCATGTTTGCGATCACATTTAACATGCCGTGCGTAGTTGCTCTTGCTGCTACTTATCAGGAGACTCACTCTGCTAAGTGGACGACTCTTATTACACTTTACTATGAAGCAAGTGCTTTGATCCTCGCGTTCCTCGCTTATCACGTAGGACTTCTTATCATGTGAGGCTGAACCTATGGATATGCGTAATCTGATAAAACTTCTAAAGTCCGGGGAGTGCTGCTCCACGACAATGCTCGCTGAAAAAATGGGAACGACAGTATCGGATGTGGAAAGGACACTGGAATATCTGGAACGTATTGGAGTTTTAAGACGAACCAAACTGGGGAAAATTGAATGTGCTGACTGCGGCTCTTGCACCTCCGGCAAGGGCGGCGGTCAGTGTAAAGGCTGCATGCCGAAAGGTGGGTTCGACAATATGGGAACCATTTGGGAAGTGGCTGATAATTGACAACACATTGTAATATTTCCATATTATATCCACCGAAAGCGGGTCAATTTTTGATCCGCTTTTTCTTGTTTTCGAAAAGAATATGAGTATTATATGTAAGGGATATTTAAGAAGAAGGGGTTAGTTATGAGAAGAGTGGTTTTGGCTATGAGCGTAGGCCTTGCATTGTGCCTTCTTGGCGCGTGCGACCAAAAGACGCCTGAGATAACGCAGACGGAAAGCGTTGCTACGACCACGACAGCAGCTGCTACAGCAACACCAACTCCAACACCATCTCCGACACCAACGCCTGTACCGATCCCTGTTTTTGTTAAGGAAACTTATTCAGTCAAAGACTATGACAATAAGACTTTGATCGCGGTAGAAAAGACACAAGGTGACCGGGTCATATACTCCTCTTCTTATTTCATGAGCGGAAACGGGATCCAGAGCGAATCATTTAAAGAATATGATGATGAGGGTAAGCTCATATCTTCCGTGACGACATCCACTTTGAAAAGAGATGATTACGTTACCACCAAGATATATGCCACTTACGATTACGATGAGAATGGAAATATCGCATCTATAACAGAGGATAATTACATCGTTGATCCCGAGACAGAAGAAGAAATATACGACACATCATATATTCATATGTATCAATATGATTGGAACGGATATTTAAGCTGTGTCAGTTACTCCAATTCCGTTGATCATACTGTCTTAAGTGAAGAAAGATATACGAATGATGATAACGGAAGACCGATAGAGATAAACTCATTAACGGGCGTTACTACTTATGCATATGATGAGAACGGTAATGTCATCGATCTAAAGGTAAGTTCAGAAGATAACGTCGTTGAGATCATGTACACGTATAACAACGATCTTCTTGTTTATGAGAAGGAATATATTTCCGATAAGCTTTGCTATGAGACGAGCTATCAGTACGACGATAACGGCAACATGATCCTCATGTCAGAGACGTCATATGACTTGGCTCACGGTGGCTCCGATAAATCTCAGAATTACTACGAATATGATGAAGAGGGAAAACTCATAAAAAGCGGCAACGCCGACAATCCGGATTCATATACCGAGTACGTTTATTACTTCGAGTGATCCCTGTATTCTTTGCAGTCGTCGACATAATATCCGGCTGCTTTTTTAAGTTCTTCTTCGCCTTCTTTGTCGATCTTTCTTACGGCCTTTGCAGGACTTCCGATGATAAGGGAATTATCTTCGAAAACTTTATTTGAAGTTACAAGTGATCCTGCGCCAACGATACAGTTCTTTCCGATTACAGCACCGTCAAGTATCGTCGAACTCATTCCGATCAGAGTGTTATCGCCCACAGTACAGCTGTGAAGTACGGCATTATGTCCTATGGTCACATCATCTCCGACAGTTATCGGCTGATCGATCTTACAATGAAGCGTGCAGTTGTCCTGAACATTTGACCTGTTGCCGATCTTAATAGGCGCCATATCGCCTCTTACTACAGCAGAAAACCACACCGAAGAATCCTTACCGATGGTAACATCTCCGATGATGTCAGCCGATGGCGCGATGTAACATGAATCGTCGATAATAGGGCTCTTGCCCTTGTAGTCCATTATCATCTTTATACCAACCTTGTAACCGTAACGAGGATACCTGGACGCTTCTTCGTCTTCTCTACGAGGAATCCCTTGATGGACTCACGGAACTGCCTGGAGTATGCATAAGTCTCAAGGTCAGCCTGCTTTATCTTGTCAGACATCATAAGGCTCATTGCCTTTGAACCGCAGGCTCTGTGTATCTCTTCTTTTTCATCCTCGAAAATGAATCCCAACGAATTAACCTGCGGAGGGCAGTAAAGATTTCCCTTGCGGTCGAGTGTGATGGAGATAGCGATACATCCGTCTTCGCCGAGCATCCTTCTGTCGCTGAAGATCTTGTTTCCGATATCGCTGGCACTCGAGCCGTCGATCAAAACTGCAGCAGCAGGAACGTTGCCGTTGATCCTTGCCTTATCAGGACGGACCTCCAAAACATCACCGTTATTCATGATGAAGATATTATCTTCTTCAGTTCCGAGTGACTTAGCCAGTTCCTTATGCTTGTAAAGCATTCTGTATTCGCCGTGAACAGGAATGAAGAACTTTGGCTTAACAAGACTATGCAAGAGCTTAAGTTCGTTCCTGTAAGCGTGGCCTGATACGTGAACGTCAGCAAGTGATTCGTATATTACGTGAGCTCCTCTTCTGAAAAGCTCATTGATTACTCTGTAGATTGGTTTCTCGTTACCCGGGATCGGATGAGCTGAGATAATAACCGTATCGCCTGACTGGATCTCGATGGATCTGTGTGATGCGAATGCGATCCTTGAAAGAGCACTCATAGGCTCAGCCTGGCTTCCTGTTGTAAGGATTACGATCTCATCCGGATCATAGTTATCGAGCTCTGATGTATCGATAAGAGTATCAGGATTCATGCTTATATATCCGAGAGAGTTAGCAACATTAAATGTGTTGATCATGCTCCTTCCGGAAAGGCATACATGTCTTCCGTACTTCTCGGCAGCGGTGAAGATCTGCTGCATCCTGTGAACGTGGCTCGAGAATGTAGCGACGATGATCCTTCCTTTTGTCTCCTGGAAGATCCTCTGGAAAGATTCGCCTACGTGCATCTCGGAAGGGGATACGCCAGGGATCTCAACGTTGGTGCTCTCACACATGAAAAGAAGTACGCCTTCTTTTCCGAGTTCACCGAATCTTTGAAGATTTATTGTCTTACCGTTGATAGGTGTGTAGTCTACCTTAAAGTCACCCGAGTGGATAACAAGTCCGACAGGAGTTCTTATTGCAAGAGCATAAGAATCTGCGATGGAGTGATTAACCCTGATGAACTCTACTAAGAAGTTTGAACCTGCTTTTACGAGGTCGCCGTTCTTGCAGGAATTAAAACTTATTCCTGCCATGCTGATACCTTTATCTGCGAGCTTATGCCTTACAAGTTCAACTGTAAGTTTGCCGCCGTATAAAGGGCACTTAAGCTCTGACAAAAGATAAGGAAGTGATCCGATGTGGTCCTCGTGTCCGTGTGTAAGGAATATTCCGCGCAGCTTGGACTTGTTTTCGAGAACATAAGTATAATCAGGGATAACGGCATCAACGCCCGGCATGTTTTCTTCTGCGAAAGCCATACCTACATCGACGATGATCATGTCGTTTCCGTATTCGAAGCAGGTCATGTTCTTGCCGATCTCACAAAGACCGCCAAGAGGAATTATCCTAAGAGGATTAACCTTGTTCTTGGAAGATCTTTTCTTCTTTGAATCTTTGTTTTCCTTTGGAGCTTTTGCCTCAGGTGCTTTCTTCTTAGAGTTCTTTTTCTCGGTTGTTTGTTTATTGTCTTTTTTCATATCAGTTAACTATGTATACCTCACATGATGTTGTTGAATAAGATTCGCCTGCATCTGCATAAATGTCGATATGAGAACCCTTAACGCCGGAACCCTTATCTTCTACGGTGTAATATCCGTCTCCGCCCAGAGGGTCGTTAACGACGTAGATTACGGTTCCTGCAGGGAAGATGCTCCAGTCAGCGGCACATGTTACACCTTCACAGCATGTTGTTCCCGTAGCTGTGGAAGTGCTGTATGTACCGTCACCCAATGGCTGAGGACCATAGAATGTGATCGTACATGAGCCGTAGTAAGTCATTCCGTCCTTAGCCTGATTGTCGGCCGGTGCAGGTTGTGTTGCAGCAGCAGTAGTTGTTGTGGCGGCAGTTGTTGTCGCCTGAGTTGCGGTAGTCTGTACAGGGACAGGTGTAGGAGTAGCGATCTTGACCGGATCATCCTGGCAAAGATCTTTTGAGACGTAGTTTCCGTTATAGGTGTGATACCATCCGTTGTCTGTTACACCAATAACATCGATACCGGATCCTTTCTCGATCGTCTTAACTACATCATAACCGGTACCCGGACCTGATCTTACGTTAAGCTCGCTTGAAGCGTATACAAACTTAACGATGGAAGTCTCAGTAAAAGCAACAGTTGTCTCGGTTGTTGTCGTAGCAGATGTTGCCTGAGTTTCGGCAGCTGTTTCCTGTGTTGCTGAAGTCTCATCAGAAGGTAACTGATCAGAAGTATCATCAGTCATTACCTGCTCTTCCGTTGTGTCAGAGGCAGCAGTATCAGATGTGTGGTCCGGTATAGAAGCAGATGCTTCGTTATTGGACTTCTCGACAACTTCGATTTCTTCATTGCTTGTCTCGTTGATAAGCTGAACGAACTCTGCATCGAGGTTCTGCTTATCGATCTTGCTTCGCGCCTCGATGAGGGCTTTGACCGTAACAATAGATATACAGCTGATCAATGCGATCATTCCTACACTGACCGCCATCTGTATCTTTTCCTTCGTTACTTTATATTTGGTTGTAGTACCAATAAATTTCATTATCCCTCCAAAAAGAGCGCATAGTTATATTAATTATAGCATATTATGATGTTTTCCCCAAAAACGGGGGTGTGCCGAAGTCCTGAATTATAGATGGAGGTCATATCGATTGATGTGCATATTTACCAAAGTGATTACACAAAAAAAGGACCTTTTCGAGAAGAAAAGGCCCTTAAAGAATCAATATTTTCTATCAGCTGATGCTGCCCTTTACGGTGTCTACGGTGACTGTTCTTCCGTTGTTCAAAAGCTTAGTGGCATTTGAACATGAAAGCACGGAAGGGATATCGAGAGCAGCTGCGACAGTAGCTGTGTGGCATGACGGATCATCATCTTCTACGACCAGAATCTTGGCGCGTCTTATGAGAGGCATCATGGAGTTGGTCGTGTATGGAGCTACGAGGATCATGTCCTCAGGACAGTCGACCTTTGATACGTCAACGTGCTCAGGATCTCTTATAAGACATACTGTTCCTGAACGGATGTTGTTCTTGGCATTCTCAGAAGGAAGACCCTTGCCGCTCGTTATGGAAGAACCGATCGTCTGAACTTTGATTGTGTTAGTAGTACCTGACATTCCGACAGGAGTACCACCGGTCATAACAACAAGATCACCGTCGCTCAAAAATCCTGCTTCAGCAGCACACTTGATTCCGACTTCGAAAAGTTCATCAGTTGTAGTGACTTCAGGAACGAGGATCGGTACAACACCCCAGCTTAAGTTGAGCTGGCGTTGAACTCTAGGGAAGACCGTAGTGGAGATGATTGGACATCCCGGACGGAATCTTGAAAGAAGTCTTGCTGTTCTTCCTGCGTGAGTAAGTGAGATGATAGCTTTTGCATCAAGGTCCATAGCAGTTGTACATGAAGCATGGCTTATGGCGTTTCCTACTGAAGGAAGCATAGGGATGTTCTGGTTAACAAATCTCTTCCAGTAGTTAATAGAACTTTCTGTCTGCTTTGCGATCTCTACCATCATCTTAAGTGACTCGAGAGGATATTTACCTGAAGCAGTCTCGCCTGAGAGCATGACTGCGGAAGTACCGTCATATATAGCGTTTGCAACGTCGGAAACTTCAGCTCTTGTCGGACGAGGATTTCTTATCATGGAATCGAGCATCTGTGTAGCTGTGATGGAGATCTTACCCATCTGGTGAGCAACCTGGATGCATGTCTTCTGGATCGGAGGAACTTCAGCTGCAGGGATCTCTACGCCCAAGTCACCTCTTGCGACCATGATGCCGTCGGATACCTTAAGTATCTCGTCGAAGTTGTTGATTCCTTCTTTGTTTTCGATCTTGGAGATAAGACAGATGCCGTGTTCTCCTGCCTGATCAAGAACTCTCTTGATCTCCTGAACATCTTTTGCTTTACGTACGAAAGATGCAGCGATGAAGTCGAATTCGTTCTCGACTGCAAAGAGGATATCATCTCTGTCTTTGTCTGTAAGGGAAGGAAGGTTAAGATTACTTCCAGGAACATTGATGCTCTTTCTGTCAGATACATCACCGCCGTTAAGAACCTTACAAGTGATGACTCTTCCTGTTATCTTTGTAACTTCAAGTTCGATGAGACCGTCATCGATCAAGATCTTTGAACCAACGGAAACGTCTTTGGCAAGATCTTTGTAACTTATAGAAAACTCGGTCTCTGTTCCTTCTACATCCTTGTCGGTGATAGTTACCGTATTTCCTTCTTTGAGTGTTACTTTGTGATCTTTGAAAACGCCTGTTCTGATCTCAGGTCCCTTTGTATCAAGGAGAAGTGCGACAGGAAGATTCAGTTCTTCTCTGATCCTTTTAACTCTGTCGATCCTCTGCTGATGTTCTTCGTGAGTTCCGTGGCTCATGTTGAGACGGCAAACGTTCATGCCGCCAAGCATAAGTTCTCTGATCATGTCGTCGGAATCAACCGCAGGTCCCAACGTACAGATTATCTTGGTTTTTCTAATACACATATAAATTCCGTCCTTTAAAAAATCTCTGTATGGATTTTATCATTTTTTGACCTTCCAATACAGGGATTTTTAACATATCTGTCATTTAATGTCACATACTTGAAAAACAACTCGAGCCTTTACCTATGTATAATCACACTATAAATATGATGGGGGCAAAGCCTGTGTCGAGGAAGCAAGACAACATTTTCAGAAATTCCGAGAAGAATGCAGCTAAAAAACGCAAGATACTTTATCTTGTGTGCGGTGCAGTTTGTCTTGTTTGTATTGCTCTCGACATTTACTTTCTTATACAGATTTTCTAATTGAATTTTTCTGTTTGACATTTCATAATACTTTATGGTGAGGTGTCAATCATGAAACTAAGCGAACTAAAAGTAGGCAAATCAGCCGTTATCAGTGCGGTTAATGGTCAAAAGGCCCTTAGAGGTCATCTTTTGGATATGGGACTTACCCCGAATACATGTGTAACTGTAAGAGCAATGGCTCCGATGGGAGATCCTATCGAATTAAGTCTTCGCGGTTACAGACTTACTTTAAGGCTCGAAGATGCAGCCAATATTGAGATCACACCTATTTCAACAATATGCAGCGGTAATTGTTCATCCTGCGCTTCAAATCCCAAAAGAAGAGGTGCAGATAAATGATATTAGCTCTTGCAGGTAACCAAAACTGCGGTAAGACAACGCTTTTCAATGCTCTCACCGGATCTAATCAGCACGTCGGAAATTTCCCCGGCGTTACCGTTGAACAGAAGATCGGTACGGTCAAAAAGACCAAGGACGGTTCCGATGTTAAGATCGTTGACCTTCCGGGTATTTATTCGCTCTCACCGTATTCCAGTGAGGAGATAGTTTCAAGAGATTACATCTTCAATGAGAAACCTGACGGCATCATCAATATCGTTGATGCTTCAAACATAGAACGTAACCTTTATCTGTCATTGCAGCTCGCATCCTTAGGTCTTCCGATGGTCATAGCTCTCAACATGATGGATGAAGTAGAGTCAAACGGCGGAAGCGTTGATACAAAGAAGCTTGCAGAGATCCTGGGCGTGCCTGTGGTTCCGATATCCGCATCTAAAGGTGAAGGTATCGAGGAACTTAAGGACGTCTTTATCCGTGTCGTTGAAAATAAGGAAAGACCAAAGAACGTCGACTATTGTACAGGCGAAGTCCACAGAGCCATACACTCTCTGATGCATATGATCGAGGATCATGCCGCAGATGCTGGGATAAGCAGAAGATTCGCAGCAACAAAACTCGTTGAGGGTGATGAGTCCATGGCAAAAAGGCTCAAGCTCTCTCAAAATGAGATCGAGACTATAGAACATACTCTTATCGAGCTCGAAAAAGAGGCGGGTGTTGATGCGCAGGCTGCCATAGCCGACATGCGTTACGAATTTATAGCTGATGCGGTCGAAAAGACGGTCAAGAAGATGTCCGCGGACACAAAGCAGCACAAGATGTCCGTTGCCATCGATAAAGTTCTTACACATAAGTTCTTCGGACTTCCGATATTCTTCCTCATCATGGGTATCGTCTTCTATCTTTCCTTCGACCTTATCGGAGGAAATCTTACCGACCTTTGCGACGGCTTGATCGAGAAGGGAATAGAAGCATTAAGGACCGGAATGACTGACTTCGGCACAAACCCTGTAGTCATAAGTCTTCTTTGTGACGGTGCGTTGAAGGGAATAGGAAGTATCCTTTCATTCCTTCCTACGATAATCGTTCTTTTCCTGTTCCTCTCCATCATGGAAGATTCGGGATACATGGCGCGTGTTGCCTATATCATGGACAAACTCCTTAGAAAGATCGGCCTTTCGGGACGAAGCTTCGTGCCGCTTCTTATCGGTTTCGGCTGTACCGTTCCTGCCGTTCTTTCATCAAGAACGCTTTCATCCGAGCGTGACAGGAAGATGACCATCATGCTCCTTCCGTTCATGAGCTGTACCGCGAAACTTCCTATCTACGGCTTTATGTCGTCGATATTCTTCCCGGATCATGCGGGACTTGTTACTTTGTCCCTTTATATCCTGGGTCTTGTACTCGCGATAGTAATGGCACTTATCCTTAAGAATACAGTGTACAAAGGAAAGTCCGTTCCGTTTGTAATGGAACTTCCTAACTACAGGATCCCGGGCATTAAGACAACATTCCTTCTTCTTTTCGAAAAAGCTAAGGATTTCATCGTTCGTGCATTCACGGTAATCTTTGCAGCATCGGTAATAATCTGGTTCCTCCAGAGCTTCGATATCAGGTTTAACATTGTTACAAACAGCGAAGCGGGAATGCTTGCACAGATCGCGAAGTTCATTGCTCCTGTCTTTAAGCCACTGGGCTTCGGCAACTGGAGAGCAGCTACTGCTCTTATCTCAGGATTCATGGCAAAAGAAGCCGTTGTAAGCATCCTTGAGGTATTAACGACCGGTGAAGTAGCGATGGGCGATCTCTTTACGACTGCTTCCGCTTATTCGTTCCTGGTATTTACTTTGCTCTACACACCTTGTGTAGCTGCTTTCGCTACTATCAGAAAAGAATTCGGAAACAAGTTCAAGGGAACGATGGTTGCTTTAATGCAGTCTGCATATGCCTGGGTAATCGCTTTCCTCGTCTACAGGATCATCCTTCTTTTCATCTAAGGTTAGACGCCTGTGAATGTTTTCGAGAAATAAAGAAAATATAGATGTCTGTCTATCTGACTGGAACGATCAGGTATTGATGGATTAGATTTGCAAAATCTTTCTCCTGCAATTATAATATTTTGTGCTTATTATAATAATATTTCGCAGGAGACAAATATGAGAGTATCCAAGTTATTCATGGCAACCCAGAGAGAGGTTCCTTCCGATGCTGAAATTCCATCACATCAGCTTATGCTTTGCGCAGGCCTTATGAGTAATGTTGAATCGGGAATATATTCCTTTGGGTTTTATTTCACCTGAAATAATTAGTAACAA
>CAMYXL010000079.1 GCA_947303255.1 uncultured Clostridia bacterium
GGACGTAATCATAGTTGAGGACGTAATAAGGACCGGTCTTACGACTGCATATCTTATCTCTAATCTTGAACTTCAGCATCCGAAGAGCATAAAAGTGTGCACTATGCTCCTAAATCCTGACAGACTTTTGCTGAATCTCCCGATCGAATATACGGGTTTTGAGATAAATGACAGCTGGCTTCTGGGCTACGGCCTCGATAAGAAGGGCATCGGCAGGAATCTTCCGTGCATTGTATCGGTAGAATATCAATCTTGATAATTTGTTGTTGACAGAACCGCTTCATATATGTATACTATTTTTCGCGTAAGGCAATTGCCGACTTAGCTCAGTTGGTAGAGCAGCTGATTTGTAATCAGCAGGTCGCGAGTTCGAGTCTCGCAATCGGCTCCAAGTTAAAACCTCGATGCCACAACGGTTTCGAGGTTTTTTGTTTGCTAGGAATATTATTCCTTTTAACGTTTTTGAGTGATTTTGTCCATTAAATGTCCATTATGTGTTTGTAGTTTCATAGATTAATAAACAGTTTTTTTACTATAACTAAGTTTTTTGGACAGATGAGGAACCTCAGGATGTCCTTAAATGAGCGTTCGTACTAAAGGTTCTTTGACTTCAAAAACGACCTCCGAAATGTGATAATAAAATCAGTTGTGATGCTTAATGTCTGGGGAGGATTAATGCGTGAGAAACTGTTATAAAAAGGCAATTAGTTTTGTTGTTGCCTTGTCTGTTTGTATTCCTGCTTTTGCATTTGCCGGATGCGGCAAAAAGAATGTAGACATAATGGGGTCTTTGAAGGATGCTCCCTGGTACGATTCCGTCAGTGTGTTGATAGATGATTTATATGACAGAACACAATATAGTTACGTTGATTCACGTGTTATTGGTGTTGTAGATGACAATATAATTGCAGTCATAAGCAGTTCAAAACGACAGGATCCTAGCGAGTTATCATATGACAGTGATCTGACTTTTTGTTATTACGATATGAAGGGCGAGATCACTGATGAGATCAATGTCGTGGAAAAATATGCCGAATATAAAGATGCGGGTGATCTCGGTAAAGTCTATGCCGACAGTTATGATATAGTTCTCCGCGGCGGTAAGCTATATATTGATGCATATTCCGTGGGTATTAATTCCAAGATCATTTTGTGTTTTGACGCAGCTAAGAAAAAGATAGTATCTCATGAATTGAGCACACAGACAGCCAGACTTTCTTTTGAGGTTCCGAAAGAGTACGAAGGCTATTCGATCAAGATGTCTATGGATGAGATGGGTGCCGTATTTACGGTTGAGTCTCCTGAAGGAAAGGCCACAGATATTATCGTATCTGAACAGATCGCCGGATTTGGAACTATTACGGCTGTCATCAACTACATCTATCTTGGAGACGGAAAACTCCTGTCATATGTTTCCATGGGAGATTACACCAAAGAGAAGTTGCTCATCGATCTTCATAATGCAGTTGTCCAACCTTTGAACAACACATCTGATTATGATTGGCTGGATGTTTTCTCTGATTCGTTTGTCGGATATTTTGAAGGATGCGGTAATGTTGTTGCAGATGATTACGGTATCAGGACAATAGACCTTAATGAGAAGAAGACTGAGCAGATCGTTACATATGACGAATGCAACGTAAACAGAGATGATATGACTCAGATGGCTCTCGTATATATGGATGATAAGAATATTGTTTTCTCAGGCATTGTCATGAGAGGCGGTTATCTGGCTACTGACGATTACGAGACATATAACCTGGATACTACGAGATGTGAGATGATCATCCTTACTAAAGCTGATAAGAATCCGCATGAAGGTAAGCTCCTTCTTAAGGCTGCGTACATGAACGGATCGATGTCATATGCAACGGCGGAAGCGATAAGACTATTCAATGAGCAAAATCAGGATGCTTTCATCGTAACCGATCTTAGATACTCCAAGGAAGCTCTCGTTGATCAGATCGGATATGATCTTCAGGATAGTGATGCGGAACGTGAGCGTAAGGAGAATGCGGCTTTTATTTCCGCGCTTACTGTCGATCTTATGTGCGGTGACGGCCCTGATATAATCTTCGGAACCATGGAGAATACACAGCTCAATACCCCTGAGCTCTTGCTCGATCTTAAGGAATGTGTCAACAGGGAAGAGTGCTTCACAAATGTCATAGATTCTGCTATGACAGGTGATGCTCTTTATCAGCTGCCGTTGTGTTTTTCTGTCGACGGAATCCTGACCAAAAAAGAGAATGCTCCATCTAACGGCAAAGGCTATACGTTTGAAGAATATGGTGACCTTATAAGCGGACCATGTAACGGTAATGAACCGACGGGTCTTGATAAGCTGGAGTTCTTCAATCTGTGCCTTAGCAATATGAGCGATCAGTTCTGTTATGACGGCAACTATGATTTTGATAATGAGGCCTTTAGGCAGCTCGCAGAGTTTACGTCAGATAATGTTTTCGATCATTATGATGAGGAAAGGTCGGCGGCAGATGATATCTTGGATACTTCGGTTCCTGTGGCATCTTATACCAGGATCTGCAGTGCGAAGAGCATCCTTCGTAAGGTCCACGGCCCTATAGATGAGTATGCACTCTTGGGGCTCGCTTCCATTGACGGAAGGGGACCGATCGCGAGTGTCCGCGATTCTGTGGCTATATCTGCATCTGCTGGTGATCCTGATGCCTGCCTCAAGTTTGTATCTCTTCTGACAGGACAGGAGTTCCAGCGGGCGTTCGCGCATAACTGTGCCTTGCCGATAAATCGCGATGCGTTTATTGAAGAATCATATCAGGTGATAAAAGATACGAATGAACTTTATGACAGTTACTATAGCCTTTACCTCACGCCGGCTGAGATGAGTGCGGAGCGCATTCCGACCGTAAGACTTGATGAGGATAAGTTTGTTGACACGCTTCTTTCGTATGTTGATTCGGCATCGGGTATCGGCTTTATCGATTCGCCTGTGCAGATAATAATCTACGAAGAGATCCAGCCTTATTTCGCAGGGCAGAAGAGCATCGACGATACGATCCCAATCATCGAGAACAGAGTAAATCTATATGCAGCTGAGCGCCAGAACTGATCTATCTGAAAAGAACGATCGTCACGCCCGGATTTTCTCTGCCCCAGTCAAGATCATTTCGAACTTCCGGACAGATCTCGACGAACTTTCTTCCTTCTTCAGAGAATGGACCGAAGTTCTCGCCCGGGCAGTATCCCTTGAGGATGCCGCTTCTCTTGTAGCCCATGAGTTTCTGGCGGCAGGCTCTTTTTAAGACTCCGCCTTTGCCCGTGGAACCGTAACCGTGGATTATCTTGACGCAGCGCGCACGCGTAGCACGCTCGGCATAGATGCGATTGTTAAGCGTGTTCATCGCGTCCTCTGAATTAGGCATTCCGATTTCAATGTTGATCGTTCTCATATCAGTATTATATCAATCGTCCATCCACTCCGGATCATCGTTGAGTTCGTATTCTTTGTCCGGATCAGGATCTTCTTCATATACGCCATACGTAACCACGTAGAGTTCCCAGGAAGCAACATCAGGTTGATTTTCATGAGACCTGGTACCAGTCTCTCCGGGATCAAGGTAAGCTTCTCCGAAGAATCCTTCGAGAACGTAAAGATAGTTTCCGTTTGCATCAAATGTTACTGTATAGACATAAGGTGAACCGACGTAGTAATTACTGTTGTTGGTTACGGAAATGAATATTTCGTTGCCTTCTTTATACGCGCTCGCGGACAACTGTCCCAATACGGAATTATACTCCGTTTCCAGAGGAGTAAAACGCGTTTCTTCAACAGTATCAGGGAATGCATTGGAAAGGTGGATCGTAGCTTTGAACATGCATGTTTCGCCCGGATTTATTACCTCATATCCCCATGTGTAATACAGAAGTTCACCTGTATTAGCATCTCGTGAAATTGTCTGCTCGAAAAATTCGTATTTCTTATCCGAGATATTCTTTACTACGTAGAAAATTCCCTTTCCGTAGTCGCATGTGGCACCTGCCGTATCTTCCGTATAAGTGGCTACGATCTCCAATTCCGGGCAGATGTTTTCTTTGGCAGGTTCTGATTTGTTCATACGTACTGCAGTTGTGAAGAGTTTGTAATCGGTGCAGCCTTCCGGAATGTCCATCGTATAGTATTCCGTTGCTCCGACCTTGAGTTCCTCATCTCTGTCATTGAAACCGACTCCGTGCGTCTGGATGACATTACCGTCCTTATCGAGGAGAAGTACTATTCCTAAGCCGAATTTTATGGTGTTAGGTCCGTTGTTGGTTGCCGCAAAGACAAGATACTCTTCGAATCCGACTTCTATCGTGAAATCCTTATTGGCAGAGACCAGATCTGTGTCGTTGTAGAAGAATTCATATTCCAGGTGGTCGATAGGGGCAACCTGATAAAAATAGAAATCTGCCAGGACTTCATCATCCTTATCTATTACATCTATGCTGCAACCGGTGGAATCGAGAAGGTTGCCTCCGGCGTCATAGGCGGTAGCACGCAGAAATACTTGATGGTTACCTTCGATATAGCTCTTGACAGAAGAATAAACACATTGATAATCTTCACCGTCAGCGATTATATATTCGTCATTTATCGAGAATTGATCCGGTTCGGCGATGTATCCGTATTCACCCTTAGGAGGCTCGGTGATCTCAGGTTCGGTCTCCGTAGGTTCAGTCTCTGTCTCTGCAAATGTAGTTGTAGTCTGCTCGGAAGTTTCCTCTTCGGTTTCTTCCTCAACGCTTTCGACAGTTTCGTCTGTATCTTTGGATCTTTTCTTTTTTCTCTTGGAATTGTTGCTTCCCGAACAACCCACCAGGAAAGCAGCTATCAGTAATACGGCTAAGAAACGAAGAGTATTTTTCATATCGCATACCTCATTTCTACGATAAAAAAGGCAAAAAAACTATACCTAAAGAATATCATAGAAAAGAGGGGGAAACTGCATTAAAGGTGAGTGTTTACCATATGTTAATATTCTTGTTATACGCCTGATTTGATCTTGCTTACATCCATGACACCCTGTCTTGATGGGTCTGCCAGGATCTTGACCTTGAACCTTGTCTTAAGGAGAACAACTCCGTCACCCGGTTGGATGTCGGTGAAAACTTCCTGATCAACCTGATAACTCATCAGTGTTTGATCTGTATCCTCAAGGTATATATCGAAAACATACTGATATGTTTTATTTCTGTTATCCTTTTCTTCCTGAAGTCTTGATGATGCCAGGACCACGCCTTTTCTTATTCCTCTGAAGCCCGCGAAAACATCATGGATCCAGTATCCTGACAGCAAAAATCCGAGTATGAATGCGACCAATGCCGTTATATCTTGGAACGGCTTGTCGATGCCTGCAATGATGGAACTTATTATTCCCCAACAGCAGAACAGAAAGATCACGAACATCGCCACAAGGAACCATTTGTTCGCACGGATGTGTTCTTTTTTCACATCTTTCAGAAGATCTTTGTCCTCAGCCTTTATCTTATCGAAAACGATATCCGACAATGGAGCGGCTTTGCTTACATAGTCCGAATAATGAGCATTCATATATCACCTCAAAATTTAAAAATGCTAAATATGTTGAGCATCATAATTACCATCATCACAAAAAAGAAAATGATCATTACACCAATAATGATAACGAAGATTATTCCGATAGTCGATGCATTAGTTGCAACTTTATTATCCGAATTTACTATCTTCATTCTTCTTCCCGAAAAACGCGATCGATATGTTGAAGAAGATCCTTTAAATGATGCCCTTCGTGAAGAACTCCTGTGTAAAGCGGCTCCGTGTATCGCAGCATGACTTCCGTTTATCCTGATGCCCGTTGCTCTTCCGACTGCGAATGCATGTGAGTCAAAACCTCTTCTTCTCGCCAGACTTTTCCTGTGGGAAATACTTGAATGTGACCTTGTCATTCTTCGGGAAAGGCTGCTTCTTCTTGTCAGACTGCTGCTCCTTCTACGGGAATTCAGGGATGACCTGTGATGACTTCTGCTTCTTCTGCTCATCGAACTCCTGTGCGAACTGCTTTTCATATCTGTCTCCAATCCCCGATCATGGTTCGATTTTACCATTATTAGTTTTATTTTTTTAATATTTATATTAGAAAAATGATGAACTATATGAGCGATTTTGTTATAATTTCCTATAGGTTATGAAGTGGAGGTGCTCATGAAAGTATATTGCGATTATTGTGGCAACCATATCGAAGCAACTGCCGAAGAATGTCCTCATTGTGGAGCCGTTAATACACACTTCGCGAGAACAACCTCCGACACCCCTCAAACAATCGACGAACTTAAGGCTTATTGTGCAGTTAATAAACTTCCTCTCGAGAGAATGCACGTGCATCTCGGCGAAGATTATAAGGCACCTAAGGCTTTCGGTATTTATAAAGATCAGGGAACGGGTCACTTTGTCGTTTACAAGAACAAGGCAAACGGACAAAGAGCTGTTCGATACGAAGGAACTGACGAAGCATATGCCGTTAATGAGATCTATCTCAAGATAAAAGATCTCGTAATGGATGCCAGACAGGCTACTGCCGGCAACGGTAATCGAGGTTCAGCAAGACCTCAACAGAGTAGAAGTAAGGGTCCCAATCTAATTAATATTGTATTGATAGTTGCGATCTTCATTATTATCTTTGTCGTTATGTTTTCCGGCATTGCGAAGATCTTTGGTAAGAAGAACGGCTATTATGAGATCGACGGCGATACATACTACAGGCACGGTAATTACTGGTATGCATATGACGCGGATGATAATTCCTGGGATTCTACTTCCAACATGGATTCCTATGTTGAAGATGATTCCTATCTCGGATCTAACTACGATGACGATTATGATGCGGAAGAATTCCCTCGCGAAGAGTTCTCCCAGGATTGGGCTACCGATGATGATTGGAGCGGCGATAACGACAACAGTTGGGACGATTCATACGACAGTTATGATTATGATTCCGGCGGAGATTGGGACAGCGATTGGTAAATGACATGAGAGAAATAGTAGGAAAGACATTTGATGAGGAACGTGCACTCTACGGTTCGGACGACATCGTTGTAAAACAATGTAAGATACAAGGTCCTGCCGATGGTGAGAGTGCGCTCAAAGAATCGAGCAATATCAAGGTCGAAGACAGTTTCTTTGATCTTAGATATCCGTTCTGGCATGATTATCACCTTTTTATCGAAAACAGTGAAATGACTGAAAATTGCAGAGCGCCTTTGTGGTACTCCAGGGAAGTCATGATCACTAACTGCAAGATCCATGGTGTTAAAGCTGTCAGAGAGTGTAACAAAGTAAGGATCAAGGATTGTGATATCGTATCCCCTGAGTTCGGTTGGAACAACAATGAAATGATCATCGAAGATTCATCAGCATCCGGCGAGTACTTCATGATGAATTCCAAGATGCTCAGGTTCGCCAGGATCAGCCTTGAAGGAAAGTACTCATTCCAATATATCGAAAATGCTCTGTTTGAAGACTGCACATTTGATACAAAGGATGCATTCTGGCACGCGAAGGATGTTACGCTTCGTAATTGTAAGATCAAGGGTGAATATCTTGGTTGGTATTGTGAGAATGTAACCTTTGATAACTGCGTTATTATCGGTACGCAGCCTCTCTGTTACTGCAAGGGTCTCAGGCTCATAAACTGCGAGATGCTCGACTGTGACCGTTCCTTTGAGAAGTCTGATGTCGAAGCAGAACTTCGTGAACCGATCAAGAGTATCAAGAATCCTGCTTCAGGTCATATCACTGTTCCTTATGCAGTAGAACTTATAATCGATGATCCGAATTCAAAATGTGTTATCGAAGAGGTAAAGAAGAGATGACGCCTGAAGAAGTTATTGCTTATTTCAGTAAGGACCGCTACGCTACCCAGACAACGGGAATAGAGATCCTCGTGGCTGAGAAGGATCACGCCAAGACAAGACTTAAGATACTTCCTAAGCATCTGAATGCCAATGATACGGTCATGGGCGGATGCATCTATACGATAGCTGATTTTACGTTTGCCTTGGCTTGTAATGTTGATAATACTGATACGTGTACTCTTAGTTCGAATATCATATTCAACGCACCTGCAACAGGAGAATATCTGTATGCAGAATCAAGGGTCATTAAGAGCGGAAAAACGATCGCGTCATTTGATGTCATAGTAACTGACGAAAATGGCAAATTGATCGCGACTTCCACGATGATGGGTTTTCGTAAATCGTAAGGAGGAACTTCTATGGGTAAGAGTATCAAAGGCATTGCAATGATAGCTGTTTTCCTCGGTTTTTGGTATGCGACCAAGAACGTGGATTTCTTCATCAACCTTTCAGGTTTTACGAGAACAGCCGTGCTGGTTGTTGCCGCTATTCTTATCTATATCGTAGTTGATCTCGTTTTCGAGAGGGACGAAGGATCACTTAAGAGAAACCTCATAATAGTTGCTGCAGGAGCACTTTTCCTGGGCGTAAGTTTTGCTCTTCAAAAGCTCGGTGTTTCCGAAAATGTTATGATGGTCGTATGGTTCGCGATCCCTGTAGGACTTATCGTTTATACCTCTAAGCCGGTGCAGAAATTTCTTAATGACAGGAAGCGCGCGAAGGCTGAAGAAGAGGATGACGAGGAGTAATCTTATCCGAGTTTTTTCTTGACTATCGGTGCTAGTCTTTTACCCAAGAACGCACTTAATATACTCTTGATCGCATCTCCCGGAAGGAAGATGAGAAAACCGTTGATGACGAGAGTCTTTATGGCTACGTCTGTTTTCAGGTAGAACCTGCTTATGAGATAACAGTACGGAACGCCGATAAGATAGACGGCGATAAGGCCCGCCAGTGAAGCTACAAGATATCTTACAAACGAAGGCTTTCCTCTTTCTGCGATAAGACCGGTTACAAATGCTCCGAGAACAAATCCGAGGATATATCCGAAGGTTGGCTGAAGGATGTATGCAGGTCCTCCTCCGCCCGTAAAAACAGGAAGTCCGATAAGACCGATAAGCACATATGAACCGACGGAGATTGCTCCGAGTTTGCTTCCCAATATGATTCCTGCCATTGTCGTGAAAAGAAGCTGAAGTGTTATCGGCACAAGGGGAGTAGGGATCTTTATAAATGCTCCGATCGCTGCAAGTGCCGCAAAAAGGGCGCACAAAACTAACTTGTATGTTTTCTTCATACCAATTCTCCTTGGATCTTATTCTGGTCTTATGCTGACTTCGCCTGTTGAAAGAGTACCTTTTGTTCCGTCCTCATATTCAACGATCAGTGCGCAGTCAGTAGTTATATCCAAAACGGTTGCTTTCTTTGTATCGGTAGGTGATATCACGTTAACTTTCTTGCCGATCACGAAGCTTCGTTTTTTGTATTCTTTATCGTAATTTGAAGTATCCATATTGTCATAGATATCTTTGAATCTGTTCAGGAATTCCGATGCCAATCTGTTCTTCGCATCTGGTACTGTCTCGTCCAGGATCGCACCTGCAATACCCTTGATCTCGCTTGGAAATCCGCCTTCAGGTTCATACACGTTAAAACCTATTCCGAGCACAGCGTATTCCAGGTTACCGGTCTCCATTGAAAGAGATGCTTCGGTAAGGATTCCTGCGACCTTAAGTCCGTCCACAAAGATGTCGTTGACCCACTTAATAAGTGCCTTTTTCTTTGTGATCGTTTCAACTGCTTCGCATGCTGCGACAGCTGCCATGGTCGTTATCTTAAGTGCCTTCTGCGGTTCGATATTCTGTGGCCTTAAAAGTACGCTTATATATACACCTGTATCGAGCGGGGAATAGAAGCTTCTTCCAAGTCTTCCTTTACCGCCGGTCTGTGAATTCGCTACTATGACAAGACCTTCTTTGGCTCCTTGGGAAGCTCGTTCCTTAAGTATATTATTCGTTGAACCGACTTCGTCATAAACTTCGACTTCCAGGTCTTTGGTAAGATACTTGGAGATTCCCTGCGAGGAAACTTTATCCGTCATAGGTGACAGGCAATAGCCCTTTGTCTTTTGAGCATCGATATCATATCCGTCGTTTCGGAGGCTGTTTACGGCCTTCCATACGGCAGTCCTTGAGATCTGTAGACTATCAGCGATTTCTTCGCCTGACAGATATGTTCCTTTATTCTTCTCGAAAAGAAGCAGTAGTTCATCTTTGGTGCTCATCTTGATTCCTCCGATATGAAAGATAGCACTGTTTTTGATGCTAGTCAACCAAAAATATTTTATGGTTAACTAATCTTTTTCGAAAAGAAAAAAGAGGGCTGTCAAAGACAACCCTCTGATAGATCAATGATGCAGTATGATTACTTAGCTACGATGTTAGCAAGTCTTCCCTTAACATAGATGAACTTCAATATATTTCTTCCTGCAAGAGCTTCGTTGAATCGCTCATCAGCCTTAACGATCTCTTCTACTGCAGCCTGGTCAGCCTCGGAAGGAACGTCAACCTTGAATACGATCTTACCGTTGACCTGAACAGCGATCTCGATGGAATCCTTAACGAGTGCAGACTCATCAAATGTTGGCCACTCCTGGTTGAAGATGGAATAACCGTTGCCGATCTTCTCCCACTGCTCTTCTGTGAAGTGAGGAGCATATGGTGCGTAGAGAACAAGAAGTGTCTCTACTGTGTGACGGAGGAATCCCTTGTTAACGTTGCCGGACTGCTGATACTTGGAGATTGCGTTGATCAACTCCATCATACGTGCGATGGAAGTGTTGAACTGGAATCTGTCTGTATCATAAGTAACTGCCTTGATGGTGTAGTTGAGGACATAGTTGAGATCCTTATCATCCTTGCTCAAAGAGGAAGCATCATAGGAATCCTTAATATCCTTAACATCATCAGCGAGACGCTCTACACGGTTAACGAACTTAACGATAGCCTGAAGTCCTGTATCACTCCATGGGCCGCCTTCTGTGTATGCGAAACCGAATGCGAGATATGTTCTGAATACGTCAGAACCGTACTTAGCAACATATTCATCAGGAGCAACTGTGTTACCTCTGGACTTACTCATTCTGTTACCGTCAGGTCCGAGAATGATACCCTGGTGAACAAGGCTCTTGAATGGCTCGTCGAAGTTCAAAAGACCCATGTCACGCATTGCCTTGCAGATAAATCTCGAATAGAGAAGGTGCATAGCAGCGTGCTCAGGTCCGCCGACATACTTATCAACCGGACACATCTTGTTGATGAGATCTTTGTTGAAGATCTCGCCGTCATTCTTGTTATCAGGATAACGGAGCTCATACCAGGATGAGTCAACGAAAGTATCCATTGTGTCAGGATCACGCTTAGCATCACCGCCGCACTTAGGGCACTTGCAGTTCATGAAGCTCTCGCACTTAGCAAGAGGACTTTCTCCGTCAGGCTTGAACTCAACATCGTAAGGGAGAAGGACAGGGAGGTCTTTCTCCGGAACAGGTACGATGCCGCATGAAGGGCAGTGGATCATAGGGATCGGTGTACCCCAATATCTCTGACGGGAAATGAGCCAGTCACGAAGTCTGTAGTTGACTTTCTTGGAACCCATATCCATAGTTGCAAGCTTGTTAACGATAGCATCGATAGCCTTGTGCATCTCGATTCCGTCAAACTCACCTGAGTTAACGAGAACACCCTTCTTCTCGCAGTAAGGAAGCTCGTCTTCAGCGCCTTCCTTGGAAGCTACTACACGGATGATATCAAGACCGAACTTAGTAGCGAACTCGAAGTCACGCTCGTCGTGTGCAGGAACTGCCATTACGACACCTGTACCGTAACCTGCGATTACATAATCGGAAGCCCAGATCGGAACCTTCTTGCCGTTCAAAGGATGAATAGCATAAGAACCTGTGAAGACACCTGTCTTCTCACGTGTTGTGGACATACGGTCGATATCGCTTGCCTTAGCTGTGAAAGCCTTGTACTCTTCTACTGCAGCCTTCTGTGCTTCCGTTGTGAGCTTAGTGCAGATCTCTGACTCAGGTGCAACTACGACATAAGTAACACCCATGAACGTATCGGCACGTGTTGTAAATACAGTAAGCTTCAAAGGATCTCCGTTTTCGTCCTTGAGCTGCTCGCCGTCTTTTTCGCAGAAGAAAGAAACTTCTGAACCTTCAGATCTTCCGATCCAGTTTGTCTGGATCTTCTTTGTCTTTTCCGGCCAGTCAAGC
>CAMYXL010000080.1 GCA_947303255.1 uncultured Clostridia bacterium
ATTATGGAACATACCCTTGTTATGCTCAGCAAAGTAGATGCCAAGAGACTGAGCTACCTCAGCAGGGCTTGGATTTCTGCCCCAGTACATTGAGCCTGAACCGTCAACGACTACAAGCGAATTGTCGGAATCAACATAGTTCTCCAACGCATTCCATGTAGTGTCCAAGACTTTTCTCTCAACACTTGAGATCGCCTTACCCTTCAAGATCGGCGATACGATCTCATAAGGCGCCAATGTGCCCGTATGCAAGATCGTAGGATCGCAAGATGCTGCCGTGATGAAATTCTTATATCTCTCCTCATCGTTTCTGATAAACGCCTTCCTGTATTTATACAGTGCCTTGGAAGGCTGCTTCTCATAATCAAAGGAATAATCCATCTCTCTTAAGTTATTCTCGATGATCCTGATATATGCTCTCAAAGCGGACAACATCTTCCTGTAATCCGCCTCATTCATGCCCATGGAGCGAGCGATCCTTTTTGCCAACATAACAGTATTTCTGTTGCTCGCATTTACGGATGGCAACCACTTCGCCATCAAGGACACCTTCTCGCCATTCTTCATGGCCTTCATGTCGTCCTTCAATGTCTTCTCTATATACTCGAAAACATCCTTCTCGCATATCGTACCGATCATTACCAAAAGGTCATCGTATCTGCCGTACTCAGTGATATTGTCGATGTTCTTTTTCACGGAATCAGGATGCTCATTAGCCAAGTATTTCAAGATAACCTTGAAGACTCTTCTCTCGCCTAAGCCGCCTCTTATATCTCTGGCGAAGAACAATGTCTTCATCGCGATATCCTTGTCCTCGACATAAGCTCTCATGAACCTTTTGATTATCTCATCGTCTGAAGCGTTTCTAAGAGCGCCTGCTGTCGCGAAAAGATCCAGACAATGCGACAATGTGCTTCTATTAGTTACCGCACCGTTAAATGTATAAGTTTTGTTTGCTTCTTTCTTCAATAAATCCAAAAACATTTTTCATCTCTCCTTTAGCAAGGTGCCCCCGGGCAAGCCCGGGATTCTACCTAAAAGAATTGTTTAGTTGCTGTATGCACCTTTATTCGTCAAGACACTATTGCTGCGGGATTCGAACCCGCAGTGACCACTGGAGCATATTTGCTGTGAGTGTCTTCGTTCATGGCTCTATGTTACCTCTCGAAAACGGGTTCTTAAAGATGCAGTTTGACACAAGTTCACAACCCCAATATAATGTGATTAACCGCGTATTTATCGAATATTCATTTATAGATTGCATCCCCTTTTAGGAGATACACCATGACAGAGAAATACAAAATATACCTTCCGGAAGAAATAAGATCCAGGCTCATAAACGACGCTGAACTTTTTGAATTTACCAGAAGTGACGAGTCCGTAAACCTCAATGGTTTTCTGAAAGAACTAATCGTCAACTACTTCGATCAGTATGTTAAAGAGAGCGAGAATCTCTTAAACGAGATCGCCAATGATCTGTCTTCAGTTAAATCTCTTAAGCCGAAGGACGCATCCATTCTCGCCGAGAAGATAATCAAAAACTATATTAGAAATAGCGAAGCAACAAGCGGTAAAAGTTCCGTCATAACACTTACCGTCAGCGGTGCTTCATATAACATAATAAGGATCATAGAAAATAATCTTTTGAAGGATAATTCCCTCTCAGGTTACATCAAGGATATGTTCATATCCTATCTTTCCATACCGCGTAATAAGAGAGAAGAGATCATCTTCAAGGATACTTATGACACCATATACGAAGCAATCAAAGAGCAGCGTCTTCTCTCATTTGTTTCTACCAGTTCACGCTACAAAGAAACAGTTGAACCGTACATCATTGCAACTTCCAAAGAAGAGCAGTTCAATTATCTTTTGTGCTGCGATCCGAAGAAGAGAAACACTCGTTCCTTCAGAGTATCAAGACTCAAGGATCTTTTTATTACTTCAGAATCATTCACATTGGATAAAGAAATAGAAAATGACTTAAAAGAGAAAGCAATCAGAAGTCCGCAGTCTGTCACTCCTGATATTCACGCCGCCATCAAGATGACTGAAAAGGGCAAAAGAAAGTTCAGACTAGTTACTAAGAACAGACCAAACATCACAAAGATCGAAGGAGATATCTATTATTTTGACTGGCCTGAGATGCAGCTTGAGGAATACTTCAGACGCTTCGGTAAAGACGCGATAGTAATAAGCCCGAGGTCACTCAAATCGAGACTTCGCAACTACTATTCACAGGCATATGAAGCCTATTGCGGCAAAGCTTGATTTCTTTACGGCTTAACAGCCCAGAAGCCTGCCTGCAGGTATGATGTCCACAGAATATCTGCTGATCTGAATCCGACTTCGTGGAGAAGTTTTACATGTTCTTCTATTGTTATCGGGTGAACCTCAACACCTCTTCTGTCGATGTGCATCTTAACGACCTCGGGATCGCCCAGGTGATCTGACAGAAAATTCTCCCATCTTTTAAGGGCGATCTTGTCACTCTCGTCCGTCGTCATCTTAATGTTTTCGAAAACAACAAGGATGCCGCCACTCCTAAGTGCCCTAAAGCAATTCCCGAGTGCTTTTCTGCGCTCGTCGGGCGTCAGATAATGATGACTTTGAACTGCGGTCACAATATCAAATTCGGCATCATACGTCAGTTCCTGCGACGGCATGTTCACGAACCTTATGCCGCGTCCCTGAAGTTTCTCCTTGGCAACGCCGAGCATCTGCTCTGAAGGATCACACAAAGTAAATCTCACATCATCTCTTTCTTCGAAAACACGTGCAGCGAGAGTTCCGGTACCACACCCGGTATCGAGCCAATCGATACTTGTCTTGTTCACAGCTCTCATGAGATCGATGATCTGGTTATGATACTCGCGGTAATACGGAAGCGTTGAAACTATATTTTTGTCGTAAACACCGGAATTATATGCTGACTTGTTATCTTTCATATGATGCACCTACTCTACGTCAAAACTTTCTGTTTTAAGGTCACAATAATATCTTCCGCTCGTTGCGGTAAATTTGAGTACGCAATAATCAGGATCAGTTACGCCCTGCTTATAAAACATGGTGTCACCCTTTCTCCAGATCATGTCCTTGGTCGGCTGATCCGTCAGGACTTCCATCTTGCCCTTAAGCATCACGCCAACGTACTTGATCAGACCTTTATGATAAAAGTAAATACTAGAATTCGGATTATTGAGATACTGTTTCACACGCATCGACGAAGTATTAGTTGAGAAATAAAACTCCTTCAGACCAACCTGTTTTCTCGGCTTCAACATAGCCTTAACATTAGGAAAACCATCCTCGTCGATCGAACATACAAATCCGACTTTCTGCTTTCTTATAAAACTACTTATCTTATCCTTTTCCATTTTCTCACCTCTCGAAAACTGCTTTCATTTTCTTTATAAAACTCTCATCTATATTCTTTATTGTCGGTATGTGAATGAATACAGCTCTTCCGGAAAACTTCTTAAGCGCATACCAATATGCTTCGTTACACAGATAAGCTGTTGGTTCGTCTGATATAAACGCGGAAAAACCTGCTGAATCAAACTTCTTTACCAGCCTTTTCAGATCCACATCCGAGACTATTGTCTCACCATTCTTAGAAGCAGTCTTCTCGATCCTTATCTCAGAAGTCAGAGTCTTATCAACGCCGAACATTATGAGCAGATCGTATTTTTCGACTAAGGATTCGATATCCCTTCTGACGCCTTCAAAAGAATTAGTCAGAAGAAAGAACTCATCAGATAATTGTTTGACTAATATGCTCGAGGAATTATTCTTTCCCTTAAACCCGACAAACAAGACCTTACTCATTTCCATCTCCGCCTTCTATGTTTCTTTATACCGACATGTTGATTATATCACCTGACAGTTGTCATAAAATGGACAGTTGACAAGTTGCTTCTCAGGTTATAATATAAACATGTTTATATAAACTCGTTTATATTATGAGGTGATCTTATGGCACGTACAGCTAGAATAACCAGAGAAGCAATACTCGAAGCAGCACTTAAGATGCTTATAAGAGACGGCTACTCTTCCGTTAATATCAAGACTTTGGCAAAGGAGCTCAACTGCTCGACACAGCCTATTGTCTGGCACTTTGAGAACATGGAAGATCTCAGGATAGCACTGTCGGAATATGCGATGATGTATGCCGCAAGAGAGGCTGCCTCATCATCAGAAGATAAACTCGAGAGTTTCGAATTCTTAGGAAAAGCTTACGTAAAAATGGCGTTAAAGGAACCGAATCTTTTTAAGTTTTTATACTTGGGCGAGAACCCGATGGGAAAGCCATATAACCTCAAAGATATCGGCAGATCCAAGAACAAAGATATGATCAGGATGATCTCTGAACAGACAGGACTAAACGACGATCAGGTAATTTGCTTCGTTAGAAACACCATCATATACTCACACGGAATCGCGACTATGCTCGCAACCGGGATGCTCAAAGGAACGGAAAAAGAGATGATGGATCTGATCAACAGTGCAGCAGATTCCTTCATTCTTCAGGAAGGTTTCGATCCGGAAAAAGCTGCTAAGAAAGGAAAGAAGAAATGATATCAACAATAAGTTCAGTAATAGGAGCAGCATTGCTCCTCATAGTTGCAGTAATGGAAGTACTTCTAATAATCGGTCTTCCTTTGGGCGAATTTACCATGGGCGGAAGATATAAAGTCCTACCTCCTCTTTTCAGAGTTTTCGCCGCATCATCGATCTTTCTTCAGTTGTTCGGAGCAGCTATGATACTTCAAGGCGGAGGTATCTTGAAGTGTTGGTTTTCGGAAAAGACAACAATGATAATATGCCTGGTCTTTGCAGGTTTCTTTGCGATAAATACATTTATGAATCTTATCTCGCAGAGCAAAAAGGAGAAGTATGTGATGACTCCGCTCGCGGCGATCGAAGCTATCTGCTTTGCGCTGACTGCTCTGATAAAATGATCAAGTATTATCATCAGAGAAATCAGGATTGAGATTCTTCAGAACTTCTCTGACCTCAGGCAGCGACTCGATAAAGACTTCAACACATTTAGGATCAAACTGAAGACCCTTGCCTTCTTCGATAATTCCGATGGCCTTTGAAACAGGGAATGCAGGTTTATAAACGCGAGGTGAAGTCAGCGCATCAAAGACGTCGGCAACTGCCATGACGCGGGCAGAAAGCGGAATATCTTCGCCGCTAAGACTCTCAGGATAACCTCTGCCGTCCCAACGCTCGTGGTGATATGCAGCCATGTTGCGAGCTTCACGAAGGAATATCTCACCTTCAACGTTACTGATGGCTTTATCTATTATTTCCTTGCCTGCCGTGCTGTGAGTCTTCATGATCTCGAATTCTTCGTCGGTCAGTTTGCCGGGTTTATTGAGGATCGCATCAGGGATCTTGAGTTTGCCGACATCATGAAGCGGCGCGGATCTGATAACGTCTTCGATATACTGAGGCGTGATGATATCGTTGTAATAGCCTTTTCGAGCAAGGCCTTCCAAAATGATACGGACATATTCCGCGGTCTTCTGGATATGGGCTCCCGTGTCGGAGTCGCGGGTCTCGACCATGTCGGCCATGAGGACCATGAGGCCGTTTTGCATCTTAAGGATGTTTTCCGTGTATTGACGGATATCACGGAGCTGCTTTGCCATATCGGATTCCATCTTGTTGATCGTAGTGTACAGATCGCCGACCTCGTTATCGGACTTTATGTCGACCTCTTCGAGCTTTTTGACGCTGTCGTCCATGGCTTTCTGATCGCCGATATTCTTGATGAAATCATTTGCATTATTTGTGATACTCGTGATCGGATAGATAAGCGAATATTCAACTTTGGCAACATAGATGATCGTTACCACAACCATGAAGATCGACGCGAAGATCACGATATTACGAACATATCTGCCGAGCTCCGTGCTGATGTCTTCGATGTTGATCTCAACGCACAGAAGACCCACCGGATTTCCTTCACTGTCGAAGATGACTTTATATCCGTTGAGCATGTTATCGTATACATCTGAGTGACCCTGAAGGACTGCACTTTCCTTCTGACCGTTTCTGACTGCTTCCCGAAGAACAAGGATCGTCTCATCCTCAAAGCTCCCCTCTTCGCAGCGCGTTCCCATATAAGTGTACTTGCCGCCGTCAGCCAGTTCCCGGGCAGTCTTGGTATTTATCGCGTACGTGAGACTGTGGATATCATCGATATCTTCAAAGTATATGGCGTAAAGATATTCGATATCGGAATTCTTCTTGATCATGTTAAGGCGCATTCTCATATTCTCATAATCGTCATTCATCTCGCGAGCGGCGATCATGTCTCCGAAAGAATGCTCGTCCGTAATGATATATGCGTTCTCCAGAACGGTGATCGCATATTTCTCATAGTTCTTAGTTACGTTTCTCTTGTAAAGATGATAGCCGATAAATACGACCGCTACAGTAAGAACTGTGATCGCAATAACAGAATACAACGCAGCAACTATCTTTATACTTAATCCCTTGCGCCTCTTCTTTTTCAAAATTCCACCCCGAAAACACTACACAATATGCCCTAAAACTTCATCCGATATGAATATATTTTACAAGTTAAATATTGCTGAACTTTTAACATTCAATAAAAAACCATGAGCATATGTAAACATGAAACAAAAAGCCTCAGGACGTTTGCCCCAAGGCTTTTTATAGACAACATCAGATAAGCGTTACCGGGTATCATCCCTCTTCTTTGTGATACTCGGTCAAAAATCCTTCCATGTACCCGTGGCGTTCCTGCGCCATCTTTTTTGCTTCATCCGTATTCATCAGATCCTTAAGAAGCAATAATTTTTCTCGAAAATGTTCAAGCGACGAATCCAGTGATCTGCCGTTCTTACCGCCATACGCGAATGTCCTCGCGATACCTATCGCACCCATGGCATCCAGCCTGTCCGCGTCCTGAACGATCTGCCCTTCAATGGTCTTTGGACGAACACCTTTGTTCTTGCTGAACGAGACTCCGTTAATGATCTCACATATCTTCTCTATGTCAGTTTTCTCAATACCATTCTTCTCGAGAAAAGACCTCGCGTTCGCGTTGTCTGTCGAATTGAACAGTTTGTGGTCATCGACATCATGCAGCAAGGATGATAAAGAAATTATCATCTTGTCGCTTTCAGGATAACTGCCGGCGATCTTAAGAGCATTACGATACACTCTTAACGAGTGATCCGTATCATGCCCGTCAGAATTGCCATTAAAAAGATCTTGAATATACTGTTTTGCTGCTTCGATTATCTGCTCATTCATGTTGTCTATTGTACATCACTGATTCAGATCAGCACAATGCAGGAAAGAACTTTGCAAACAGATAGATGCCTTCTTCTCCCGCGTGCACCTCGTGATGGACTCTCGATGGCATGATCGATATTACTCCAGGCTTATAGTCGATCTCGACTCCGTCATTTATGCATTTGCCGTATCCGGCTATTACCTCGTGTGTCTCAAGCTGAGGGTCGTGAATGTGATCTTTGATACTAAAGCCCGGTGCGATGCGAACAAGATGGAAGCTGTATGCTCCATCAGTTTCAGCAGCTCTTACGATGTGTTTTAATTCAACGCCTTCGAAAACAGGATGCTGCGACCAGGAAATGCTATTAAAATCAATAACCTTGCCCGGCACTTCCAGTTTTCCTTCATTGAATGCTTTGAATACTTCGTTTTCCATAATATGGTCCTTTCTTAAATGCCTTTCAGCAGTTTTCGAAAAGAGCATATCAACATATTTCTATTCCGCCTTGGATAAAATTGCGGACTTCATGTATTCTTCCGGTGTGATCCCCACATGTTTTCGAAAAACACGATCCATATGACTTTGATCACAAAAACCGACCATCTGCGCCACATCAGTTACTTTATGGCCTTCCCTGAGCAGCTCCTGGGCTTTTCTGATGCGGCACTGCATCTGAAATTTGTGAGGTGTCAGGCCGGTTTCTGACGAGAATTTTCTTATCAGATGATACGAACTGATGTTAACTTTCTGAGACATCTTGGCAATGCTCAGCTTCATCTGCGGATCGCCGATTATTTCCTTCTTGATAATGTCCAGTTCGCCGGTCATGTCGCTGTTTCCGGGTATGCATGTAGAAACCAGCGAATAAGTCTCGGATACCGGCTCGATCGAATGGCAGACATCCGGATAGATCGAGAAATACTCTCCGGCCTTGCACTGTTTTACGGCATCATCGATCTTTATGGCGATGCACCCTTCGGTTACGATCCCGAACACATAATGACCGGTATGAGTGTGCGGAGGAAATGTCGTTCTGACATTCTCCATGCTGACCACTTCTATTCCTGTCGAAACATCTTTGATGAATTCGTATTTATCCATATTTTATTCAGCCAATTCCTCATCCATTTTTCTTAAAAACTCTTCAAAGGATTCAGCCTGTGTATAGTACGTGTCATCATCTATATTCATGCTATCGATCTGGCAGTATATCTTCTTCTCAGGATTATAAGCCCAGAGCTGTCCGCTCATGTCAGAACCTATCACAACGTATCCCGGCCAGTTATCCTGCACCTCGTATTCATCATTGATCTCTTCCAGTTCTTCAAACCTGTAAAAGCATCCGTATCCATACTCCCCCAGCGGACCTTCTCCGCCGTTATGTTCCCTCATAAAATCGAGGTAATCGTCCGGAAGTTCCAGACCCTTTACGTTCTCGAAAACAATCTCCGGTTTCTCATTAAATTCGAACTCTTTGAACATTTCTTCGTAATCCATTCTCTTATTCCTCCGATAATTCAGGTTTTATATATCAAGTATTCCTTAACCCCAGATCCAATTACAATCTGTCCCACAACTGCACTTCCACATATGCGTATTTTCCCAGCGACTCTTTGAAGTATTTCTCGGTCGAACCGCCGCATGCTTTTATGCCTTCCAGGAGCATTGTCTTAGTAAGGACTGCCGGGGTCTGTCCGTGTATCAAAAGAGCACAACTGTCACCGAGAGTGAAGCTTATCTGATCGTCAGGAATGTCTTCCAGATCAAATACGATCTTGTCACTTGTATCAAACCAATTTCGAAGATACTCGCATTCCATAAGGACAAAGGAATACGGATGGAGAAGTTTCGGTTTGCCGCCAAGTTTTATGAAAGCATCACGAACAAATTCGTCCGCTCTTTTTCGATTAGGATAATAATTCACAAAATCAGCAAATCTTCCGAAACTCGTGGTGTCAGGATGCTCGGAAGCAAGTTTGGCGGCCACCTCAAAAGCCTCCGCCTCAGGAAGGTTCATGATGTTCTTCCACGGATCGGTTCCTGGAAAATAGTAGTGTGTAATAAAGATCTTATCCATTATTCTCACTTCCGTAACGATGATTTTAAATAATTATACGATATCCGAAAGAATTAGTGTGCATAGTTCGATATAATTCAAACTGCAATCTGAATATTAAAAGAGGATCACATGGCATCTGACAACAAATACGGGAAAACGCTTATTGCATGCTACCTGGGTTTTATCACCCAGGCTATTGCCGCGAATTTTGCTCCTCTTTTGTTCCTGACTTTCCATAAGAGCATGGGTATCCCTCTCGGAAAAGTCGCGTTGGTATCTACGGCATTTTATTTCACGCAGTTGATCGTCGATATCATCTGCGCGAAATTCGTTGACAGGATCGGCTACCGATTCTGTGCCGTTGCATCTGAGATAGCTTCTGCAGCAGGTCTGATATGTTTGGCATTTTTGCCGTCTGTTCTTCCTGATCCTTTTATCGGAATAATCATAAGTGTCATCATTTACGCTATCGGCAGCGGACTCATTGAAGTTCTCGCCAGCCCAATCGTGGAAGCCTGTCCATTCGATCACAAGGAAGCCGTAATGAGTCTTCTCCACTCCTTTTACTGCTGGGGAAGTGTCGGAGTCATACTGCTGTCCACCGTTTTTCTGGCTGTCTTCGGAATCGGGAATTGGAGATGGCTCGCCTGCATCTGGGCCATAATCCCGCTTTACAATATCTATAACTTCGCTTCATGTCCTATTGAACCTCTCGTAGAAGACGGTAAGGGCATGACGATCCGAACGCTTTTCAAAACTCCCATGTTCTTTCTGGGAATTGTACTTATGGTCTGTGCCGGAGCAGCGGAAATGTCCATGGCTCAATGGGCGTCAGCATTTGTTGAATCCGCACTCGGCTTATCGAAAACAATAGGAGATCTTGTTGGTCCATGTCTTTTTGCAGTTACCATGGGAATCAGCCGCGTTATCTACGGCAAATTCGGAAACAGGATCGAACTTACCAAATATATGCTCGGTTCAGGAGCATTGTGTCTGGCGTGCTACATCTTGGCTGCCTTATCTCTAAATCCGATAATATGCCTGATAGGTTGTACCTTCTGCGGATTTTCCGTCGGCATAATGTGGCCGGGTACGATCAGCATCTTATCCAAAAGGCTTCCGACCGGAGGAACAGCCATGTTTGCCCTTCTTGCAATGGCAGGAGATCTTGGCGGTGCTTTCGGTCCTTGGCTTGTCGGCTTCACATCACAGATCAAAAACGATGATCTCAAAGCAGGAATGCTAATCGCATGCATCTTCCCTATCGTTCTTATCGTAACGATAATCGGGATCAAAGTGAAAAGTAAGGATCATTGATCCGCTTTAGGCCAAGTTAAGCCGGCGACAAGAGTAAAGAACAGGTTTATCGCACAAACAGAACAATATAATACAACAAGCGGCAGAACCACTCTGTGATCAGGATCGTGAGAGCTTCCAAAGAAATCTCCGGCGTATGTGATATACAGACCATAAAAGGCAGCTAACGCCCCTATTCCGGTTAATGGCAACAAAGTGTTAAATACCAAATAAGGTGTTTTTCGATTTTTAAATGTGGTTTTGTTCTTTACTGCCGTAACTATGGACATGACAGCATGGATAAGGACAAAGCATAACAAGTACAAAAAGATGAATCTGGCGGTCTTGACTTTATCCTGAGTAAAATCAATTCCCCAAAGTATGGCTGACAGTATCACAGTATAAAGAGCAATCAACGCATCAAAAACCGATATGATTATTGTGAATACAAAACCAGTTGTCTGAAAACCCCTCATATTAAACAATCACCCAAAACACCTCTAGATTTTTCGACGAATTATAAACACCATCTTTTTGAATTATACATCATTCAGTATGTTTCAAATGGTGTTGCAACGAATGGTATAATATTGCGGATAGAGGGACTATCCCTTTGTCGAGAAA
>CAMYXL010000081.1 GCA_947303255.1 uncultured Clostridia bacterium
CCTGTGACCCTCTGCTTGTAAGGCAGATGCTCTCCCAGCTGAGCTAAGCTTCCATGCCGTTGTTTTTACTGGGGCGCTCTCTCAAGCGCAAAGAGATTATAAAAGAACATTTCATGTTTGTCAACAAGATATTTGAATTACTTTTTTTGACACGTTCATCTGCCTTTTCAATACCTGAAGCTGCATGCTATAATCATGCTGCTTGGGGTATTAGCGCAGTTGGGAGCGCATCACACTGGCAGTGTGGGGGTCACGGGTTCAAGTCCCGTATACTCCACCAACAAAAAAAGACCGTGTCATGTGACACGGTCTTTTATTATATCGAAACGATCAATATTTGCTATTCATGTACTTCTCGAGGAATTCCTGCTTACGCTCTTTTCTGCTTCTGCTGATGTAAGAGATCGTAAAGATGATCAATACTACACCGTAGATAACTGCAGAGTATGGAACAACCTTCATGAGATCAACTGTTGTTGAATCAGCATCACCGGCAAGAGAATAGATAGTCGGGTTATTCTTGTTTACGTAGATCTGAATAACAGCTCCCTTTTTGTATGGAGAATTGTTATATGTCATGTGTGAAGAGGAAAGCGGAACATCTGACTTTTCCTTATAGACACTGAAGTCTCTTGTACTTGAATATGTCTGTCCCTTGTAGTTGAAGGAAACAGTAATTGTCTGTACAAAGTTGATGATATAAGTATCCTTGAATAAACCTCTCTCTTTATCTTCGATCGGTACAGGTGTTGTTGAGGAAGTAATCGTACCGTAGATAAGATCGTGATCAGCATGTGTAGTAAAACTGTTGATAAGAGCCCAAACACCAAATGTCATAGCTACAAAGAACACGGTGATAAGGAACACTGTCAACAGATATTTAAAGAACCTCTTCATAAAAGACCTCCAAAATGAAATAACACATTTATTTTATAACACAAAATATAAAAATAAAAATACAAAATTACAACATTTCTAGAAAAACAAAAAAACCACCATCAAATGCGGCGGTTTTTCTGCATAGAATAGCTCCAGCGAACCAATCAACTCTACTTCCCGACTTACCACAATTCCTTTACTCGAGCCTCTGCCAGCCATAACGCCTAACCGATTGCCATTGCCTTCAACGTAACTCCCAAACAATGACCCCTTCTCACCGCTTAATAAGTCGTTACTCACTTCTTTGTTTATCGCTCCCAATTACTCGAAAGCTGTCATAAACTTAAACCGGCTACTCGGTTCGCACGATTAGGATGTACCGTTAGGTCTATAGCTTCGAACTTCTCCTGTCGGCGGCGACCTCTCACACAACCGCGGATCAAACGTCCGAACGACTAAACTGTTACAACCTGCGACTTGCGGATAGCATCCCATCCCGTCAATCGCTGCTCGCTTCCAACTTCTAGGAAACCTATCTGTTGGCGACCGTGGTTCGAAAACTTAAGTGTTCTCGTATTCCCTGGAGCTATTTTCAGTATATTATCCCTACCCCTGTAACGCAATTGTAATGTTTTCCATAAATGCAAAATAAGCCTTGTGCATTTTGCACACTTTTCACAAAAAGCACAAGGTTGTATAATGAATATGTTGTGAGATTGCATAAATAATTAGACTTTCAAAGTATAACGTTTTGTGCTTACACTTTTTCGATCTTCTTATTCTCAGTTTTTCCCTTTTTCTCGATAATGACCTTTAACAGCTGAAGGCCTGATATTACTGCGATTCCGATGATAAAGAAGATAATGCTGAATGTATGGATATCCATCATCGGCTGAGGAGTATCAAGAGATTCCGGACCTCTGACGATCGCATAAAGAGAACCGACCATGAGACCGATTACAAGGTAGATCGTCTGTGATCTGAATCTTGAAAGGCACTTTTTGAGGATGCCTACGATTCCGACTGCACCAGCGATGACACCAAATCCGAAGATAAAACAGATTGGCAAAGCCTTAAGATCGAAGGTAAGAACGGAGTGAACCGCACCGATTACCGTAGTATATACGCCAAAGATAAGAAGCAGCGTGGAACCGGATATACCCGGAAGGACCATGGCGCAGATAGCAAGAGCACCGCAGACAAAAAGATATACGCCGCTTGCAACTGTGAGGTGGAACTCGCCGCCTTCACCGTTGTTGAGTTTTGCTTTGAGGATAGTGATAGCTACAACAAGTGCTGCACCGATGAGGGTGAAGATCAGGTTATAGTACTTGCCCTTGAGGCACTTTTTCTCTTCAGAAACAATGATCGGGATAGCCGCGAGGACAAAGCCGAGGAACATCGAGCTGATGAGATAGATATTTTTTTCGAAAAGAGAATTAAGGATAAGGATCGCAAGGACCATACCTGCAGCCCAGCCGATACCCACGCGAAGGAGGAAGAAGAATGCTTTTTTGCGCTCTTCCTTTTTGCCCTTGAGGAGTAAAGAAATCGAGTTGATGAATTCGTCGTAAAAGCCCATGATAAAGGCTATCGTTCCGCCTGATACGCCAGGAACACTGTCTGCAAGGGCCATCAGAAAGCCCCCGATAATTGTCATCATAGATATGAACCTCGTTATAAATCTATTTTCATTCAAGTGATATTGTACAGGAACGGGCAACTTACGCAAAGGTGATAAATTGTAAGAAATTATATATAATACAGAAAACATTTCATCAAAGGTGAACATTATGATTTTCGAGAAGATAAGAGAATTGATAGAGAATCTGGACCTCGGCAAGACAGTGTCAGAACTTCTGATTACAACAGCAAACATCGTGCTCATAGCGATCATTTGTCTGGTTGTGTGCGCGGTGATCCTGATCGTTACAAAGATCATTTCCGCCAGGGCGAAGAGAAAGTCCTTAAAGACTATCACCAAATCAGCCAAGGATAATCACTTCACTTTTTATCTTTGTCTGTTCTTTATTGCGGTCACTGTAAGTTCGTTTGCTTCTGCTTTCCCGAGAAACGAAGGAAGGATCTTAAAGATCACGAGTGTCATAATGATCCTCATCCTCATGCTCCTTGTTAATTCTGTCATCGATATCATAGGTGACCTATACAGCACAAAGTCTATATCGAAAAAGCGCCCTATCAAGGGTCTTCTTCAGATCATCAAAGTGCTCGTCATCATCGTTCTTACCATTATCATGGTATCCCTTCTCATCAACCAGAGTCCGCTCGTATTGATCGGTGGTATCGGTACGTTCACGGCGATCATTTCCATCGTGTTCAAGGATGCGCTCCTGGGACTTGTTGCCGGCGTTCAGATCACATCCGATGATCTTCTGAGGATCGGCGACTGGGTCGAGATCCCGTCAGAGAATGTTGAGGGAACAGTTCAGGATATCTCACTTATATCCGTTAAGATCCTGGCTTTTGATAATACGCTTTATACGATCCCTGCTTATACTTTCCTGTCCGTTCCGTTCAGGAACTGGCATACTGCTCTTAAGAGCAAGGCACGCCGAGTATTCAGATCGCTGCCTCTCGATATCGATTCGATAAGGCCGTGCGAAGATGTTGGATCTGTTTTGAAAAAATACGAGGAATTCTCCGATCTTAAGGAAGCTCTTGATAAAAGAAGCAAGAAGACCGGCGAACTTACTAACCTCAGCGTTTTCATGGAACTTCTTCCGAGGATCATCAAAAAGGACAATAACGTTGTTCAGGATAAGCTCGCGATCTGCCAGATCAACGACTCAAAGAGCACCACAGGTGTACCTGTAGAGTTTTTCTTCTTTACTGATCTTACTGATTGGGAACACTATAGTATGATCTCTTCGTCAAAGACGGAGCTTGCTTTGGCTCTTGCAAAAGAACTCGGCCTTAAGCCTTACCAGTCAAAGGTAAGCGTCAACGCTCCGAAGTGATGAGTTTGTCTCTTAACTTATAAAGTTCCTGGACACTGTTTTCGAGAAAGAAATAGTGAAAGATATAAGGAACGAGCAGGATCAAGAGCATGACTGCAAGTACAAGAGGGAAGAAATTTCCGATCATGAAAAATGACAGTACCGAGATGATCTCGAGTATCGCAAAGAGCACCGTGACGATCAGGTGTATGAGTCTCTCGTGCTGAAAATACCGGATCTTTATCTCAAGCTCGTGAAGGACCTTATCCTTTGTCTCCTGATCAGCCTTTGAAAGTTCGTTATCGAGAAACTTTTTAAGCTCGGACATATATTCGCTTATGTACTTTTTCATCTCACGATCACGCTCCTTTTCTCGAATCTGCCGTTAATATAGTTTACTACACTTCGCTTGTCTTTTGTCCATGACGGCTCAAGAAGGATCGATTTAGGGCCGTCGCCGGTCAGGCGGTGCACGATCATCTCAGGCGGCAGGATCTTAAGAGCATCGTCAACGATATCAAAGTACTCGTCGCGTGAGAGGACCTTGATCTGACCTCTTCTCCACTCTTCCTCAAGCCTCGTTCCTGTAAGAACGTATAGGCACGTGAACTTGATCCCGTCGCTTCCCATATCAACAACATGCTTAACGCTTTGAAGCATCATCTCGCGTGTCTCATCCTTAAGTCCGAAGATCAGATGTGTGATGACCTCGATGCCCTCTGCCTTAAGTCTTCTCACGGCATCATCATATTCTTCCGTGCGGTAACATCTGTTAAACCATTCGGCGGTCTTCTCGTGTATTGTCTGAAGTCCGAGCTCGACCATAACAGGCTTTATCTTGTTCATTCTCGAAAACATTAAGATCATGTCATCCGGCAGACAATCAGGCCTTGTGGCGATCGACACGGCGCATATCTTGTCGTGCATAAATGCTTTACTGATCTTCTCCTCGAGAAAAGAAACCTCGCAATATGTATTCGTAAAACTTTGAAAATACGCTATGTACTTTGTCTCGGGAGGAACCTTCGCCGAGAGCTTCTCTATGGCTTTATCGATCTGTTCGGAAATGTCATCTCCCTTGGACGAGAATTCTCCCGAGCCTCCGAGACTGCAAAAAATACAACCGCCCAAGCCCTTCGTTCCGTCCCTGTTCGGACAGGTAACATCCAAGCTTATTGCGGCTTTGTAGACCTTGGAACCGAATCGTTCCCTGAAATATAAATTGGCATCAGAATATTCCGTCTTTGTCATAGGTGGACGGATCGTATCCGATCATGAGATCTTCGTTCTTTCTGGAAACAGCAACGACCAAAACTCTGTCGTCTGCAGTGGCTGTCTTATAAAATTCCTTATCACAATCGATCCTGTACTTGCTCTTCTCACCCGGAAGCTTAACAAGTATCTGACCTGAATCACCAAGTCTTGTGACCACAAGACCGACAGTCATATAAGCTGCCTGGCTAATGATCCTTGTATTGTTCCTAATAGTAGTGAAATAAGTATATAAGATCGCAATAAGACCGATAGCTGCAAAACAGATAAGAAGGCAAAGTATCAAAGTGGAAAAGAAGCTGTCTTTGTTGTAGACCAGAACGAAACCGCTGATTATGGAGAGCATGAGCAATACAAGATAGACAAGCATCTTGACTCTTGCCGAATTAATAACATTAGCTCTAATTCGGGATCTTATTCCCTCATCGGCTTCAATCCACATTTATAAATACCTCCAAAACATGGATTATTATATCATTATTATTCCTTAGTATCAAAATTCCTTTCTATTTCGCCCAGGAACCTCAAGCTGTCCTTACCGTATCTGTCCTTGATGGCATCGATAGTATTTTCAAGTTTTCTGTTCTTTTTTTCAGTCTCTATATTCTCGAAAAGGTTCATCTGTTCAGGAGCATCCACGCTTCTTAAGTTCGTCACTCTGACTCCGATACTTCTTACCGGCACATGCCAATCATAAAGAGCATCAAAAAGTTCTACAGCCGACCTGTGGATCACCTGACTGTTATCTGTCGGACTAATAAGTATCTTCTGCTTCTCATATATATTCAGTTCCTTATCTCTTACCGTGATCTGAACAACATCTCCCTTAAGTCCTGCCTTACGAAGCCTTCCCGCTACCTTTGAAGAGAGCATCAGATACGTTGATGATATTTCAGAAGCGGATGTAAGATCTGTTTCCGTGGTAGTTGAATTACCTACTGATTTAACCGTTCTTTTTGAATCCGAACTCTTTACTTCCGAATCATCAAGGCCGTTCGCATATATCCACAACTGCGGTCCGCCCTTCCCCAGATACTCGAATAAAAAGTCGCGGTCACAGTTAGCCAGATCGCCTATTGTCTTTATATTAACCTTATTCAAGCGTTCCTTGGTCGACTTTCCCACAAACAGAAGATCAGAACAAGGAAGCGGCCATACTATCTCCCTGAAATTGCTTTCGCTGATTACTGTCGTAGCATCCGGCTTTTTATAATCCGATCCGAGTTTGGCGAATATCTTGTTGAAACTCACTCCGACAGAACAGGTAAGCTTAAATTCCTTTTTGACCCTGTCCCTTATCTCGTCTGCTACTTCCTTAGGATCTCTGTCTCCTATGGTATCCGTCAGATCGAGCCAACATTCATCAAGGCCGAACGGTTCCACTTTATCGGTATATTCTTCGTAGAGCTCCCGAAGTTTTCGAGAATAAAAGGTGTACTTATCATAATGGGGTGTCGCCAGGACCAGATCCGGACATTTGCTTTGGGCCTGCCATATCACTTCCGCAGTCTTGACCCCGGCCTGAGACGCGAGCTGATTTTTAGCAAGGACAATACCGTGTCTTTTCTCCTGATCTCCGACGACTGCCATGGGTACGTTCCTGTATTCGGGATGAGAAATCATCTCGACTGAGGCAAAATAACAGTTTTGATCTACATGAAATATAATCCTGCTCACAGTCATCTCCAAAATACGAACATATATTCTATTATATAGTAAAAGTGCCTATTTTCAAGGTTTTTTGACGTTTGATAAAATCAAAATTTAATTGTGAACAATCTATTAACACAGTTGTATTCTTGACAAAATAAAATATAATTAGAGGTGTATTTATGATTATCAAAAAAGAAATATATGATAAAAACACAAACGGAGGTATATATGGCACAACACAAGATCCTTTTGGTTGATGACGATACAGATATTCTCGAGATCAACCGCTCATTCCTTACAAGCGAAGGATACGATGTTTACACTGCTACATCAGTAGCTCAGACAATGGAAAAGGTACAGGTCATCAACTTTGACTGTATCGTTTTGGATGTAATGCTCCCGGACGGAAGCGCATTCGAACTCCCACCTAGAATTCAGGTTTACTGCAAGGCTCCTATCATCTTCCTCACAGCTAAAGAGGATGTTGATGATAAGATCACTGGTTTCAAGGCAGGTGCTGATGACTATATCACAAAGCCTTACTCACTCCCTGAGCTCTCACTTCGTATCAACGCTCACATCAAGAGAAACCTTAAGAGTGAAGGATTCCTTATGGAGTTCAGCCCTCTCAAGATCAACATCAAGACTCGTGAAGTTACTTTGAAGGATGAGGCAGTTCACCTCACCAACAGAGAGTTCGATATCCTGAGACTTCTCGCTGAGACACCGAACGTTATCGTTCCTTTCTCCAGAATCTATTCTCAGGTTTGGGGCGATGATTCCCCATGCGATAACCACCTCGTAATGGTTAACATCTCCTATCTCCGTAAGAAGATGGAGAAGATCGCTCCGGAGATCACTTACGTTAAGACTGAATGGGGTATCGGTTACTCCTTCGCTTACCCACCGGTAAAGAACAGTCTTCACGGAGATTTTCAGTAATTGAAAAATTTAACGGGCTGTCTCATACTAAAGAGGCAGCCCCTTTTTAATTCTTGGCGGTCTTGACCGCCTTTTGTATGCAGGTGTGAAATGGAACGAAAGAAAAGAAACAAGACAATCAAAGTTGGAGAATCCCATCTGGTCCAGCTTTTGTTTTCCATACTTTTCATCGCCATTTTTCTCCTCATCATGTATGTTTATACCCTGGTCAACGTAAGAGAAAAGACGAATCTGCGATATGACGCGGAACAGATGACCTTTCATGCCGAAGAAAGAGCCGACAGGTCCCCTATGTACATCAACGACGAATGGCTCTTTTTCCCTAATCTTCGTATCGAAAACGTCAGAACATATAAATCTCTTATCGATTACACCATAAGTCTTCCTTATGCCTCAAATGTAACGATAAACAGCAAGGGATGGGATGACCTGGGCGATGACATCGAGTGGCATAATGCAGACAACGGAACCGGTTTTATTCCGTTCATGAACGGCGGAATGAGAATGGTCAGCGGCGCCTATATGGCAAACATTAAAGTCAACGAGACCATTAATACTCTTTATCTTGATCTGGGAAAAGTTAAAGGCCACGCCTATATTTTCTGTAACGGTTATCTGGTAGGTAATACCGGTGACTCCTCAAGTTTTAAATTCTTTCCTGATTACACGGGCGGATATTCTTCTACGGCAGTACAGAACAAGAACGATTCCATACAGTTGATCATTCTGTTTTATTCAAATGAGATGAGTACAAGATGCGGACTTAATTCCACACCTGCGCTTTACTTTGAATCAACAAATGAGATCATGTCGTCCGTACCTTCGGCATTCATCGCCGTTCTCGCGGTCGTAACAGTATTCGCTATTATCGGAGGCGCTTTGCTCAGAAAGACTTTAACGGATTCAAGGTCGTACTATTTCTTTGCGCTCCTTTCTCTTTGCCTGTTCTTCTACACGCTGATAAACGGTAATTTCCTGCGGCTGGCAACGCCATACAAGGAATTGGAAGAATACGCGCATATCATATCTGCCAATATCTTTTCATATTGGTTTATAGCTACCCTGTTTACCAAGTTCAGATTGGAGCATCAGCACAAGTATTCCAATCTTGATTGTGTGATCATAACATGCGGCGGAATAATGATGATGGCCTTGGCATTCCTTGACAGCCGTCTTCTCAGTACATCGTTTAAAACAACAACACTGATCCTGTTCGTTTTTGTACTGACACTGTCGAACTTTATAAAGATCATATTCTTCTATATCTCCGCACCTAATTCAACACTCGCACTTTGCTCTTCCATCTCGTTGTTCTTTATCTTCTTCCACATTATCCTGTCGAATAACCAGATGGCTAATTGTCCGCTCTACGGTGTCTGCTATCTTATCGCTATACTCGCATTGGTAATCTACTTCGTTCAAAGGTATATTTCCCAGTATTCGGAGCTCATACATTCATCCGAGCATTTGAAGACTATCGTTGAAGAAAAGACAGCTCATATCTCTATGATCAACAGAGATCTTTATAACACCAACAAGAGACTTCTCGAAAACGAGGAAGCCAGAAAGAACGTCATGTCCAACGTTTCTCATGACCTAAGAACCCCTATCACGGCCATAAGAGGTTATTCCGAGCTTCTTCTTCAAAGCGGTTCGGCTTTGAGCGAGGATCAAAGACAAGTTTATCTTCAGAATATCGTAAAGCGTTCACAGCAGATGGAAAGGATCGTTTCCGATATCGTTGAGATCTCCAAGATGGAATCCAGCGGTTTCAGCTTCGAGTTTATGGATATTTCCATTAACGAGCTTTTGGATGAGCTTTATATGCTTTATACGAGCGATCTTCGCAACAGCGATAAAAAGATCGTTCTCGACATCCCTGATGATGATCTTCTCATTACAAAAGCAGATCCTAAGAGGATCAGCCGTGTTTTCGAGAACCTTATATCAAATGCTATAAACTATTCCAAGGAAGAGGCACTTATCGAGATAAAGGCTTGGCGTGAAGGCGCAGACCAGCCGCTTCCTGAGCAGAGGATCCATGTAACCGTTAAGGATAACGGTATCGGTATCCCTCCTGAAGAGATCGACCATATCTTCGACAGATTCTACAGAGCAAAGAATTCCGGTCAGAACATCAAGGGTACCGGTCTCGGTCTTTCTATCGTTAAGATGATAGTTGAAAAGCACGACGCCGAGATCAGCGTTGAAAGTGTTCTCGGAGAATACACGATATTCCATGTTATCCTGAAACCGACCTACTGATGACACTTTAAACAAACGGATCAAAGATCTTTTATGCTGTTTTACCAAAGATTTTTCGGATGATTTCAAACGACGAAAATTGAGACTATTTTCCTTGATTTCGATCATCGCTCCCTGTAAGAATAGACCTACATCTATAAATGGGAGGTCGTAAAATGGAAAAGAATGTTTTCGGATATTCAAATAAGATGTATGAAGAGATCGGTATCTATATCGTCTGTGATAATACGGAACTTCTGCAGTCAATAAACAGGATCCTGCGCAAGAACGGTATGTTTACCGTTACTGATACTGCCGGAAGACACCATTTTCTTATAGATGCCCGCAAAAATCCCTGTGCGGCGACCCAATACATCAAACAACTCCTGACTCCTGCTAACCAACAGGATATCAAGATGCCTGCGTTTGACGGTGTGCTGATCGATAATACGATACGGACGGTTATGAACTTTCACGGCTTTGATAATACCCTCATCGGCACAGTGCTTCTTGCCGCCGTCATTAAGTATCTTTATACGGAAGGTCTTTCCCTTCACTATAAGAGGATCTATTCAGAAGTCGGAAGCCGCTATTCCATGAACGGAGCTCAGGTAGAACGAAATATCAGATACTGCCTTCAGAAAAGCGATATGTGGACCGACGGAATGAAGAATTCCAAGGCCTGCATGACATTGCTGGAAGAAGTCAGAGACGAGGTCGTAAACCAAATCTGAGCAAGAAAAAAGGCATCTCCGACGGAGATGCCCATTTTAGATCGTTTGAATAAGAATTACTTCTTCTTCTTGCCAGCGTTAACCTTTGTCTTAAGATCCTTACCAGCTTTGAAAGATGGAACCTTAGATGCAGGAATGTTGATAACTTCCTTTGTGCTAGGGTTGCGGCCCTTACGAGCTGCACGCTTCTTTGTCTCAAATGTACCGAAACCTACGAGTACAACCTTCTCCTCTTTTACGAGAGCTGTCTCGATAGCCTTCATTGTTGCAGAAAGAGCAGCCTCTGCATCCTTCTTTGTAAGCTTAGCGTCCTTAGCAATTGCTTCAATAAGATCTGTTTTGTTCATAATAAGCCTCCTTCAGGGCAATTTTGCAATATCATTATGAAATGAAAACACAATACTGTCAAGCATTTTTGCCTATTTGCCCAGAAAAAAACCAATTTTGTCGCTTGATAACACAAAACCTTTTATGTATGCTATATGCGTACAAGGAGGTGACTTCCAATGGTAGTAAAAAAAGACATGATCATCGGCGATCTTCTCATGGTAGATGAG
>CAMYXL010000082.1 GCA_947303255.1 uncultured Clostridia bacterium
AGGAGAAGAGTGCAGATTTCACTAATACTTATACTAAGGTAACAGGAAAACTTACAATTACAAAGACATTGAGTGGTGCTGACTTGGCAGACCTCGGAAGCATCAGCTTCAGTGTAATTGATCCTGACGGAAACGCAGTAAGCGTACCGGCTCTCACAAATCCGCTTCCAAACGGATGGACAGTAGATCCTAATAACTCCAACAAGTATGTATACGAGATCGCTCCTGCAAAACTCGGAACATATACAGTTCAGGAGACATCTTCTGGTATAGATGGCAAACAATATACCTGTGATACGGATCTCACAATAGTTAAGATCGTAGAGTTGACGTCTTCCTCTAATGAAAAGAGTGCTGACTTTACAAATACTTATGTTGCTATTGTCAACGATTACAGCATTACTGTTGAGAAATCCGTTTCAGGTGCACCTGATGGAGTATCAACATTTAGCTTCGCAGTTATGAGCGGAGAACAGTATGTACAGAACGATGGAACTCTTGGAACTATTGCGAATTACTTCACCGTACAGGCTGAAGGATCTAAAAAGGTAGCAATCGCAGCTAAGGGAACATATACAGTAGTTGAGCAGGCTTCGAGCGCAGAGGTCAGTGGTTACAAAGTTTCGACATCCTATGAAGGAAATGATGTGATTATCACTGATGCAAATACTACTGGTACGGTTAAGATTACTAATGCTTATACGAAGATTGATTACAGTATTTTGGTTAGTAAAGTAGCTACTGATGCTCCGGCAGGCAAGGATACATTCGATTTTACTGTTATGAAGGGTAATCAGTACGTAAATGGTGAGGGTAAATTCCAAACCGGCGAGTACAGATTCCAGGTTGGAAATAACTCTGAGAAGGAAGTTTCTGTTCCTGAATCCGGAACATATACTGTAACTGAGGTTGATGCTGCTGTAACTAACTATAACCTCGAGATCAAGTATGGTAACGGCACAGAAAACAGTGTAATCCTTTCAGATAATGACAACCGTGGTTCAGTAAAGATTACAAATACATATTCCTTAATTCAATCTTCTAATTATTCTATAAAGGTTAGCAAGGATGTTATTGGAATCAACAGTGTTAGCGGATCATTCGAATTCGCGATCAAGAAGGTTGGAACAGATAACTACGTTCAGAACGATGGTTCTTTGGGAACAAGTAAACAGTTGTTTACGGTAGCAGCAGGTAGTGAGACTGTTGTCGCTCTGAATGAACCTGGAATCTATAGTGTAGAAGAAGAAGGCGGAGGAGTATCCGGATATAAGCTGAGTGTAGAGTATGATCAGGATAGCGTAACAGTCGATGATACAAATATGTCGCCTGAGGTTTTGATCACCAATACATATAGTAAGATCTCTTATAGTATTGATGTCAGCAAAGAAGCTTATGGCGCACCTTCAACAGTGACATCTTATAAGTTTACGGTTAAGAACGGAGATAAGTATGTAAATGGTTCTGGTGATATTCAGGATGACGAATACGTATTCACTATTGGAGCTGGTGATACCGTTAATGTACCGGTTCCAAGTTCCGGAACATATGTTGTAACTGAGATTGATGCAGGTGCATCAGGATATACATTGGATACGACTTATGACAATACGAGTGTAACTCTTACGGATTCAGGAAATACGGGAAGTGTAACTATTGTAAATACCTATACGGAGATAACAGATACACCAACCGAAGCTCCAACAGATAAGCCGACTGATAAGCCTACCGATGCTCCAACGGGTACGCCGACAAATACGCCTACGACGTCTCCGACACCAACACCGACGACTGACGTAACGCCTACACCTACAAGTGATGTTACTCCGACACCTGTCATCACACAGGCTCCTACACCTACACCGACAGATGTAAAGGTTGTTGAAGTTGCTGTTGACGGAGCTGAGATTAGTGACAACGCTTATTATGTAGATGATAGCGGTAAGGTTCAGCTGACAACGGATTATGTAAACGGATTGCCGAGTGGTAAGCATACGATGGTTACTTCGTATAGTGACGGATCAACATTAACAACGGAATTTGAAGTTGCCAAGTCGACCAATAACAGTGGTAACCAGGTAACCTCGACAAGCGGAGTAGTAGCGACAGGCGAGAGCTCACGAGAGGGATTGATCCAGATTGCTACAGTTCTCATGCTGGTAGCTGTAACACTTATTTTCTACAGGAAACGATTCCTGGAAAGCTAATAAGTAAAACTTGATATGAAGGGCCGTTCTCTAAAGAGAGCGGCCTTTTAATGCGGGCTTTTTCGAGGAGGATAAAAAACCTTACATCAGGTGTAAGTTCAAATACCAATGTTGTTGTACTAAGATTTATTTGTACAAGAACGGAGGATTATTCATGAAACCTATTTTGAAGATTGAATCACTGAAAAAGTATTACGGAAAGCAGGAGAACCTGACCAGAGCTATCGACGGAATTGATATTAATGTCATGGAGGGCGAGTTCCTTGGGATCATGGGAGCGAGCGGTTCGGGTAAGTCAACTTTGCTTAACTGTATCGCAACTGTTATTAAGCCGACCAGCGGAACGATCGAGTTGAACGGACAGGAGATATCCAAGCTCAGGGGTGCTAAACTCGCACAGTACAGAGGAAAGGATATGGGTTATCTTTTCCAGAATTTCGAGTTGGTAGATAATCTTACGGGACGAGAGAATATAATGCTCCCGATCTCTTTACATAAGAATAATGAGAATACGGATGAGAGAATGCAAAAGCTCATAAGTTATCTCGAGATCGAAGATATCGTGGATAAGTTCCCGTCACAGATGTCCGGAGGTGAGAAGCAGAGAGTCGCTGCTGCAAGGGCACTGATCCTTAATCCTAAGATCATTCTCGCTGACGAGCCGACGGGTGCTCTTGATTCGAAGAATGCGAAGTCTCTTATGACTAAACTCGAGGGACTTAATAAGGATGAAAATGCGACGATACTTATGGTTACACATGATTCCAACGCGGCAAGTTTCTGCAGCAGGATAATGTTTATCCAGGACGGTAAGATATTCCATGAACTCAGGAAAGATAGAGAAAACGAGACAAGACAGAGCTTTTACGAGAGGATCCTGAGCGTTATGGCACAGCTTGGAGGAGGTTCTGCTAATGTTCTCTAAGCTTGTATTACGTAATACGAAGCGAAGCCAGAAAGAAAACCTTCTTTTCATGAGTTCGCTCGTAATTTCTATTATTGCTTTTTATGTTGTTTTATCACTTAAGAATCAGGATATTGTAAGATACATCCAGTCGCTGGAAAGCGATGCCATCAATAAGCTTCTTACGATGGTCACAGCGCTTTACATGTTTACTTTGGTGGTGCTGTTTTTCCTGATCTACTACGCCAGCAAATATCAGATAGAGAGGCGAAGTCACGAGTTGGGCGTTTATCTCATGATGGGAATGAAGCGCTCGAAGATGTTCTTCATGCTCTTGGCTGAAGATATTGCAAGTTCTGCGATTGCTTTGGTTATCGGACTTCCATTTGCACTTTTGTTCTCTGAACTTATGAGTCTAATAACTGTTAAGTGTGTCGGTGTAGGATTTTTGGAACATCAGTCGACATTTGATGCCAGAGCTTTGGGGCTAACGCTTCTTGGTTTTGTTGCGATCAAATTGGCATCGTTTTTCCTTATCAGTTTTTCTCTTTTTCGAAAAGAAGTCGGAACACTTCTTTCGGATGCACCAAATAACATCAAGAAGAGAAGAGCCCCTGCTCTTTATCTTGTAGCGGCGATCGTCGGATTAACCTTGTTGATAGCAGCGTATTATTTGGTGATCATGGGCTACTCATGGATCGGCCTCAAATATATGCTCTTGACGATGCTCGTTGGCCTTATCGGTACATTTATGCTGTTCTGGGGAATCCGTTTTTTCATTGGTCTTATCGCGAGAAGAAACAGCAGCAAAAAGCTTCATGCTTTCACATTCAGACAGATTGAAGACACTGTAATCTTCAGATCAGGTACGATGGCATTGTGTTCGCTGCTCGTGCTTACTTCTTTCGTGTGCATGGGCGCAGGAATCAGTGTTTTTACTTCGTATGATCTTTACAGGGGACACGTAATGGATTACACATTCAGATGCGATTCTCCGCTTACTGAAGAAGAGATCGAAGAATACAAAGAGGTCTATGGTGAAGAGCCTATACTTAATACTTCGGAAAGTGTAACGGATTATCTTAAGGAAATCGGGGTGGCGGATAAGTTCTCATTCATAGATGTATTGAGGATCGGTCATGTCAAACTTCCTGAAGATGCTACCAGTTTTGATGTCTATAATATGGACAATGCCATGGAAATCCTGAGCAAATACAATGGCGAGTTCTACTATGCAGATAGGATCTATGACATTAATCCTCACTTGATAAGTCTCGGAGACTATAACAAGATCCTGGCTCTTGCAGGAAAGGAGCCTTTGGTGCTCGGTTCAGGAGAATTGGGCGTATACATGGATGGTGATGTCTCCAATGAGAAGGTCGTGGAAGATTTTAATAAAGTCCTCGCGGAAAGACCTCAGGTTAGCCTTGTAGACGAAGATTATGTCCTTGTCGGAGAAGTTTATACTACCCCGATCGTAACGGACTATCTGATGTCACCGGCATTCTGTCTCATTATTCCTGATGATAAGTTCGATGAACTCGCTCAGAATAATTACACAGCGTATCTTAATGCCAGACTGGATGAAGATAAATACACAAACGGTAACATCTTCCAGACATTAACAGAAGTTAATGATGCTATAGACAGTTCCATACCTCAGTATCTTGATTATGAGTCATATATGAACAATATGGGAAGACAGCTGTTCTATCTTGTAGCTACAAGTTATATAACTATCTATCTGGCATTGGTATTCCTTGTTATCGCCAATACGATCCTCGGAGTTCAGTTCCTGATGAACCAGAAGAAGAGCAGCAAGAGATATAAGACTCTTATTAAGCTAGGAGCTGGTCATAAGACACTTTGTAAGAGTTCTGCCAAGCAGATCAACTGGTATTTTGGTATTCCGATCGCAGTTGCAGCAATGAGCAGCATCTTCGGTGTAAGAGGTCTTTTCTCGGGAATCCTGTCGTCCAGGACCAAGACGAGCATTTCTGAGATGATGATCACTACCTCGATTGTTATAATTGCTTTTGTTTTGATAGAATGTATCTATATCTTGGTGGTCAAGAGAGCCAGCTTCAAATATCTGAAGACTCTCATGAACCCTGAGAGGGAGGAATAAAATTGAAACGTATCTGCGTAGTTGAAGATGAACCTCTGGTAAGGACCGAGCTCGCTTCAATGCTCGAAAATAACGGATATTCAGTAGGCGTCATCGATAACTTCGATGACGTTCCTTCTGAAATACTGAAACATGAACCTGATCTGGTCCTGCTGGACATTAATCTGCCGAACATGAGCGGATTCCAGATCTGCAGGGAACTTAAGAATAAGAGTTCCGTGCCGGTCGTTATCCTTACATCGAGAGATGACCTGAAGGATGAACTTAACGCTCTGGAACTGGGTGCTGACGAGTTCATGACAAAACCATACCGTAAGGAACGTCTGCTGCTGAGGATATCCAATGTCCTTAAAAGATACGAGGGAAGATCCAACCTTATCGAAGGTCCGGGCTTCCTGTTGGATAAACTCACTTATACGCTTTACATTGACGGCACATCAGTTATCCTTCCGAAGAACCAGGGAAAGATACTGGAAGTCCTGCTTCAGAATAGAGGCGAGGAAGTAAGCCGTCAGGAAATATCCGATAAAGTCTGGGGAACATCTGAGTTCATAGATGAGAATGCGCTCCAGGTTAATCTGACAAGACTTAAAAAGACAATGGCCAGCCTTAACATGCCGTGCACGGTGCAGGCAGTAAGAGGCGTCGGCTATAAGATCGTCGAGACGGAGGAAATATGAAGGCTTTTCTCTACGCAGTAAAAAACAATATCGTCTGGATGATCTTTCTTGTTCTCATCGATGCGTTCTTTATCGTGAGTATGTGGGCGACGGATGCTGCGGCCATGAAGAAGATTTCATTGGCCACGGTTCTTTTCTCTCTGATCATATTCGCTGTTGCGTGTATCTATTCCGTACACAGGGAAAACAAGCTTAATAAGTCTTTTGCCTTGTTCCTTGATTACCCGAACAAAGAGAATCTGGACGGCCTTAAGGCTGAGACAGGCCATTCTTATGATGAGACTATCGACAGATTGTACAGCACGTTGACCGAGTATAACGGAACCGTAACAAGCCTTGCTGCAAGTCTTGAGGATCATGAGGAGTACACCGAGTCGTGGGCTCACGAGATCAAGACTCCGATATCACTAATGACGCTTCTTTTGGATAATCATAATTTTGAGCCGGATCTTAAGTATAAGATGGAATATATAAGATGCAGACTTAACGAGTCAGTCGAGCAGATGCTTCAGTATGCCAGGATCAAGAGCACCCGAAAGGATTACTTTTTCGAGAAGCTGAAGCTGAAGGATGTCATCAATGAAGTTGTCCAGGACTATGAGCCTTTGCTGAGCGAGAAGGATTTTCTGACGATCAACAAGGTAAGAGAAGAGGTCGTTACTGCAGACAGAAGGGCAATGAAATATATGCTCGGCCAGTTTGTCAGTAACTCGATCAAGTATGCCAAGGAAGATCCTGAACTCATTTTTTCTTTCGAAAACAATAAGCTTGTGATATCAGACAACGGTATAGGCGTTAAACCTGCCGATCTGCCGTTCGTCTTTGAGAAGGGCTTTACCGGAGACACGGGCGAGTTGAGAGGAAAAGCAACCGGAATGGGTCTTTATCTGGCATCCAAGATCGCAGAGAACAACAAGATCGGGATCGAGGCAAAACCTTCTGAAAACGGAGGTTTTCAAATAGAATTGACATTCCCGGAAGTGTGATTTTTCGAGAAGAAATAAAAGGATATTTTTATTATTTTTCAGATAAATAAAAAGAATTTGTCGGTTCTTTGAAGCAGATTGCCCTATATAAGTAGATTTTGAAACACGTATTTGTTACAATCGTGATTAGCTATTGATAATGTCAAACGTGGTATAATAAATTATCTCTCGTGGTTTTATGGAGTTTGTCCATGAGGGAAACCATTCTTTTTTAGGGGCAGCTATGGATCTGATTTCAAAGAGATGTGCTTTGGAGATTTTAGAGTATTGGAAATTCGTTGAGTTGTTGGGTCAGAACGACCTGATCAGTGAATCAGAAGATAATAAAAAACTCACAGAAGAAGTCTTAAAAGGCAACGATATCAAAGAAAAGAGAATAGAAGTATATAGGACTTTGAAAAGTCCTGATTTTGATGCGGCGAAAATGCTCGAGGAGGACGACAAGGCTTATAACAGCTTTGAGTTCTCAGGTGACGAGATCACGTTCTGTATGGGTAAGATCGACCGTAACTTACTTTGCAACTATCTGAAAAAATACATGGGAACCACAGCATCTGAGGGAGTCACAGGTGACATTTACCCGGAAGGAACTGCTATCGCATGGTTCACATTTAAGACAGACATAAAGGGTAACTACATCAACTTCAGTTTCAGATTGTCACCGATCCTTTGGGCGATCAACGAGAGAACTGAAGGAAGTATCCAGAACCTTAGCTACAGACTTAACAAATCCACTTATGATTCGATAATCCGTCAATTTGAATATAAACTTCAGGGAAAGAACGTTTCAGAATTCCTTCACGAAGTTTATCTTGAGATAGAAGAAAAATACCTGCGTGCTGATTTCGAGAATGAGGAACAGGCTGGTATCCTTAAATATGTGCGTTACAACAGCAAAGACAGTCTTGAGCATGACAGAACCACCAAGAAGGCAGGTTTCAGTTACGGAACCTATTCGAAGGATCTTACTATGTTCACTGACGGCTTTGCAAATAACACGATAACCGATAAGACTGCTTTCGGTAAAAAACTCGGTGAATACGTGCTTTCAGCATATCAGAATACTCACGGTAAGCCTTTCTCGGAAAGAACATCCATCTCTCCTAATGAGGACAGACAGGCTATGCGTAAGTTCTTTGAATATGCTCTCGATATCAAGAAGACTCCGCTCGGAACACTTCCTTGTGATGAGAAGGTTCCTTGTTTAAGCCAGGTTGCGATTAACCTTATAACTGATGAGAGTGCCATGATCCCGCTTTTCTCCGTTGATTCGTTCGGAGGAAAGGATCAGGAATTCGTTATAGATGAAGTCGTTGCAGCTTACGTAGTCCGTAAGGCTGAACAGATGGCTCAAAACGAGCATCCGGATGATGCTTTCGATAATAACTACAGATTCCTTAATGACAAGATCAACGATTACGGAATCCTGGTCATCAGTGACGAACCGGCCGAAGGTGAGATCAGGTTTACTGACAGAACTGATGTTGATGCTTATATCGCTGAGAGGGTACTTCCTGTTTTCGATGAGCCGAATAAGCCTGATTATCATTCTATCCGTGCAGATTTCCTGGCACAGTGTAAGCTTGTTCGTAATATGAGAGCATCTCTCGGTTCGCTTTGTAAGGCGCAGAAAAACCTTCCTGATTATCCTCGTGACAGGATCGAGGAAGAACTTAATATTCTTCCGAGACTTAAGTCGGAGGTGGATTCTCTTGATAGTCAGATCTATGATCTTGAGAATGAGATCATAAATATCAGCAGCCAGAAAAAGCCGCTCTTTTTCAATAAGCGTGCAGAAGAGACAAAGCAGGCTCTTATCGATGAGCGTCAGAAGAGGCTTGACGTTCTTAAGGAAGACCGCGAGAAGAAGAATAAGCGCTACTTAAGCGTCAAAAACTACAGAGCAAGCCTTGATACACTCGATCAATTCGAAGGCAAGACTTCGTTTGTCGACCATGACTTCCTTGATAAGTTCTACGCAGGTTCTCCGTACCTTCCGAGTCCTTGGATCACGGATGAGTACGATTTTGAGCGTGAAAAGCTCTATCATCTGGCAATTCAGTTCCTGAATGCCTTCGTAATGAACTCCAACAAGATGAAGGAAGCATTCTTGGCTTATGATGCCTTTGATGCTACCATCCTGCAGCTCCTGCTGGTAGTTACTCCGGCAATCTCTACAGATGTTCATTCTGCAGGCAGACTTTTAAGAATGGTAACCGAGAAAGAGACCATAGGTCAGCTTTTCGTAGATAAGAGTAATGAGATCGAAGCTCAGTCCATCATGGGACTCATGTTCAGAAGCCGCAAAGCTACGCTGTTCGGCGGACCTGAAGAGAACGTTCCTGAGCCGGCATTTGAGACGACGATCCTTAAGCAGGCATTGATATCAGATCAGATAAATAACTACAGGAGAGGACTTTCCGCCAAGTTCTGTGCTGATTATGTAAATCCGTATGGTATTTACAGAGGAGCAGATAACAAGGAGTGGACAGGATTCCCGATGGCACGCTAGGCATTATTTTTCGGAGGTAAGTATGGCTAAGAAAAATGAAAGCATCCTTGATTCGATCATTCCGGTAATCGGTGAGATCTTGTCTCCTTCTGAAACAAGCTCGAAAAAGACCGCGTCTTCCAAGAAAACAACAGCGAAGAAGACCACCGCCAAGAAGACTTCTACGGCCAAAAAGACTACTGCCTCTAAAAAGACAACAGCCAAAAAGAGTACGACGAAAAGCTCTGCTACAAAGAAAACTTCATCATCTTCATCCAAGGCAAGCACAAAGACAGCAGTACCTGATGTCTTTACCGTTCAGGTCGGAAAGAAGAAGTTTACGTACGCTGCAGTCGTTAAGAAGATCACCTCTTCCTACAAAGACAAGATCAAGGACCTCGATATTACCGTTAAGACAGATGAAGGCAAGGCTTATTATGTAATTAACGGAGAAGATATGGGATCCGTTAATATTTGGTAACGTATGTCCGTTTTTTGATCGCTGTTTTGTGATATCCTTTTAAGGTAATGAATCTTTTGGAGGTTTATCATGAAGAACAGTGAATATCCTAAGCTATCAGAATTAACTGCGGCACGCCCGCTGGCAAGGCCGGTCTACTTTAAGAAGGTGGAGAATTTTACTTCTACCAACGGTAAGACCTGCGTTGCGATCCATGCTTATGACGGATATACGACTGTCAGAGTGAACGTTTTCGATATAACTGCAGAGGTCCTTCAGAACAGAGGAGTAGTTGAGAAGAAGGTCTACTACTGCAAATTCATAAAGAATGACAGAGGTTTTGTAAATATCGAGGGAGACCCGATGCCGTGTAATGATCCTGATATCAGAGTATCGGATTTCGGCCAGAGGATCCCGCAGGATGCTGAGGCACTGTATGCCAAGATAGTTACAGCCATTGAGTCAGTCAGGAATACTTCATACGGAGAGGATACTCTCGCTGATCTGTCACTTAAGATCTTAAATGGTATCAAGGAAGACTTTATCAGATCTTCCGCTGCGATATCCATGCATCACGAGCAGGAGGGAGGATTGGTCCTTCATTCCTTTAACGTATCATGTGCTGCACTTCTCATGTTGAAACTATATAAGGAACTGGATGGCGAGCTCCTGGTATGCGGAGCAGCCCTTCACGATATCGGTAAGATCAAGGAATATAACACCGACGAACTGGGATATGCTACATATAGCCCGTTAGGTCAGGGATTGGGACATATGATCTACGGTATCGAACTTATAGACGAATATGCCAAGACAGGTAATTACAATAAGGAAAGAGTAGAACTTCTTAAGCACATTATCGCATCTCATCACGGAGAACTTGAATATGGTGCAGTTACTAAGCCTTGCATTCCTGAGGCAGTTCTTATCCATTCTCTTGACGATGCGGATGCAAAGCTCGATATGTTCAAAAAGATCTATAAGGATATGGCTCCTGGTGAAAATACCGAGAAGACGGTATTCGGATTGGACACTAAGGCATATAAGCCTTCGTATCTGAACTAAAGCTTATTTAGCAGCGTTCTTAAATTCAGCCTTCTCGTCGTAGAGCTTCTGGTCTGCTTCGTTGAGGGCTTTTTCAAATGTGGATACATCACCGTTATATTTGGCGTAGCCGATTGAGGTAGTTACTTCGTACGGAGAATTTGCTTTCTGGTTAAGAGTGCTTAGGAACCAGAGTATCTTTGATTTGAATTCGAGAGCCTTATCTTCATCGCTTGTCTTAACGATGACAATGAATTCGTCTCCGCCGTATCTGGCAGCAACAGGTCTTAAAGTGTCATCTGTACAGGCA
>CAMYXL010000083.1 GCA_947303255.1 uncultured Clostridia bacterium
TAGTAGTTATAAAGTAGGTGATTGAATGAGAAAAACAGTTATAGTTGTTTTAGTTTTATTCATGTTATTAACTAGTTCATGTTTTTTTATGAGTAGGGAGCCGAAATTTGACGAGGGATATGAAGACATAGAGCAGCATATTATCGAAAAATATGGTGATTATTTGAATATACACATATATGAAGATGGAGATATTATACTTAGTCTTAAGAAATCGTATTTGTCAGATGAGAACACATATTCAAAAGTGCCGGAATATGTGCTTATTGAAGATATTAGAGTAATGGTAAACGAATATATAGATGCTAATCCGAACAGTGTTCTTTCTAATGATGCAAAAGAAAAAAGCATGAGCATAATCTTGACTGCTCGGCTTGGGTCTCATTCAGAAAAGCTTTTTGTCGTAGATAATTGGCACAACAATTATGGGAATGGGGCTATGAAATGCGAACCGCATTTTGGAACTTATTGGGAGATAGACTTCTCTGCTATTCATAATAGGATAAGTGATTCGTATATTAGTGATATGTATGACTATATAGCTCAGTCAGGAGATGTAAGTTATATACAAATTTTGTGCCCTGGTACTTTTAGTGAGGAAGAAGAGAAAGAATGGAAAGAAGACATCATGGATAAGTTTCCTTTGATGGAAGAGTATGTTGAACATGATTGATATGGTTCATTTTTTCACATATTAAACCAGAACACATGAAATTAATGAAAACAGCCTAGAAATATCACTATAACAATTGTCTATTAATCATTTTGCTTATTAGTTCTTCTGTGCATCTTGCTCTTGACCGTGTCAATATAAAGTCCCGGATGGAACAGGATAAGGAGAGGGAAGAGCTCGAGTCGGCCGGCGAGCATGTCGAACATCAGAACGTATTTTGAGAAGTGATTGAAGAACGAGAAGTTCGATGTAGGACCGACGAGGTTTAAGCCCGGACCGATGTTGTTCATGGTCGCGAGAACTGCGGAGAAGTTTGTTGCAAAGTCATAGTTTTCGATAGAGATAAGAAGGATCGAAGTGAAGAAGATGATCATGAACGTAATGAAGAATACGTTGATCGCACGAACGACTTCATGCTCTACAGGTTTGCCGTCCATCTTGACCTTGCTGACGCGCTTCGGATGGATGTAGTTCTTGAGTTCTTTGCCGATGGTCTTGATGAGGACGACGAGACGGGTGACTTTGATACCGCCGCCCGTTGAGCCTGCGCAGGCGCCGACGAACATCAATATGACGAGAACGACTTTACAGACGTTCGGCCAGAGGTTGAAGTCTGCTGATGAGAATCCCGTGGAAGAGATGATGGATGATACCTGGAAGACCGTGTGGGTCATGGCTTCGAACGGTGTAGCGAATGCATCTTTGATGTTGAAGAAGATGATCGCGATGGCGCCGACGATGATGATCAGGTAGTAACGGATCTCTTCGATGGAGAGAGCTTTCTTGAACTGTCTGAACAGAAGCAGATAGTAGATGTTGAAGTTCATTCCGAACATGATCATGAAGATCGCGACGACCCACTGAATGTACGGTGAGAAACTCATGAAACTGTCGTTACGGATACCGAATCCACCTGTACCTGCAGTACCAAATGAAGTCATCATGCTGTCCAGGAAATCCATGCCTCCGAACATCAGGAGAACAACTTCGATAGCCGTGAGGAAGATGTAGATCAGGTAGAGGATCCTCGCTGTGTGACGGACCTTCGGAACGAACTTGCCGACGGACGGGCCAGGGCTCTCAGCACGCATCAGGTTGATGTGAGATCCGCCGCTCATCGGAACGACTGCGAGGAGGAATACGAGAACACCCATACCGCCGATCCAGTGTGTGAAGCTTCTCCAGAAGAGGTAGCACCTCGGCATGGATTCGACTTCGTTAAGGATGCTCGCACCGGTCGTGGTAAAACCGGAGATGGTCTCGAAAAGTGCGTCCGTAAATGACGGAATGGTTCCGGATATACAGAACGGCAGCGCGCCCACGATACTCATGAGGATCCAGCTGGCAGCTGTAGCGACGCAGCCTTCCTTTAGGTAGAAGACCATATCGTCCGGTTTCTTGAATGTGAGAAGAATGCTAACGAGGAAGGCGCCCAGTGCCACGAACAGGAATACGAAAGTAAGTCTCTCGCGGTCGAAAAGACCTATGATGAACGGAAGCACCATGAATGCTGCTTCGATTCGAAGGACATGTCCGAGGATATATCTGATTATCTTCGTATTCATCTTCCGTCCGCCTCTTACTTAAGGATGTCCTTGATGTCCATGAGGCCCTTATGGGTCGTAACGATCATAACGTTGTCGCCCTCCTGGATCATGTCCTGACCTGTCGGGATCTTGACCTCACCGTCGTGTGAGATGAACGATATGAGAAGATTATCCTTAAGGCTCAATTCCTTAAGTGGCTTTCCTATGATCTGAGGCATTCCGGAAACAGAGAATTCTATTGCCTCTACTCTGTTATCGAAAAGGTGATAAAGCGTCTCGATGTTGCTGCCCTTAGATGCCTTCTTAGCTCTAACGTATGCTATGATCGCCTCGGACGTAATGTACTTCGGATAGATTACGCTTCCGAGGTTTAAGTTGTTGATTACGTTCGTAAATCCGATCCTGTTGATCTTAGTGATGACCTTCGCGGAAGAAACCTGCTTAGCATAGAGCGTGAGCATGATGTTCTCTTCGTCGATACCCGTGAGCGGAACTACGGAATCAAAATCTTCGATGCCTGCTTCCTTAAGGAAGTCCTGACTTATTCCGTCACCGTTAAGGATAACGGCCTTCGGAAGAAGTGTGGAAAGTCTCTCGCATCTTGCCCTGTCGCTCTCAACGATGGTTACGTCGATGCCTCGTCTGATGAGTTCGCCTGCGAGATAATATGCAGATCTTCCGCCTCCGATGATGAGAGTATTCTTAACGGCCTTGGTCTTAAAGCCGATCTTTGTGAGGAACTGCTTCGCTGCTTTTCTGGTAGCTGCAAAGGAAATGATGTCGCCCTTCTTAAGTTCGAAATTACCTGAAGGGATCGTTATCGTATTGTCGCGCTCTACCGCGCAGATGAGGATATCGTTGGTGATGTCCATACCGAGCTTTCTGATAGGCATTCCGTCGAGCATCGTATCGTCAGGGAGCTTGATCTTGATGAGCTCGGCCTGACCGTGTGCGAAGGAATTGACTTCGAGAGCTGTCGGAAGATAAAGGATTCGTGCAGTCTGCTTCGCTGCCTCGAGATCCGGGTTGATGACCAGCGCGAGACCTAGTTTCTCACGGAGGTAATTGGATTCTTTACTGTAGTCAGGAGTACGTACTCTCGCGATGGCAGCACATCGGCCGAATTGCTTCGCGATAATGCAGCAAAGGAGATTAAGTTCGTCAGATCCGGTAACTGCGATCAGGACATCAGCATCCTTAACGCCTGCGTCATTCTGCGCTTCAAGGCTGGCGCCGTTGCCGATAACGCCCATTACATCGTAAAGATTAGCTAATTCCTGAACTTTGCTGGAATCTGTGTCGATGATCGTAATGTCATGACCTTCATCGCTTAATTGTTCCGTCAATGTGGCTCCGACTTTGCCGCAGCCGATGATGACAACCTTAAGCCCGGTAGAAGTTTTCATTTCCGCCTCCCGAAAAACTGATACTTCAATTTTACTAATAATATCACTAAAATAAAGTAAAAGAAAACGAACAAAAAGGAGTCACGTTGATGGAGGAATATCCGTTCATTGTTGACGAGTTGAGCCTTAAGGCATTTGTACGATTCGAGATCACATATGACGAGATGACAGAGGGTCATAAGAACGTGGTTTTCGATGATCATAAGATGGATCTGGAAGATCTAACTGTTGCCATGGAAAATCTCAAGGCCGTCTCCCTGAACCGCAAGGATTTCTGCGAGGAGTGGTATGAGCATGTTTTCCTCCAGCTCAAGGATGAACTCGGAACGGGTATCAAGGACCTGGTGTCTCCGGGCTATCTCACCGTGTACAACAAGGAAAACGAGATCGTCGACTGCATCTACACCTGGTGCAGGGACGAGTATGAGAAGTACCTGGACAAGATCGGCGACGATGAAAAGCCTAACTACGCCGAGGTTCTAAGGTCCATCAAGTACTACAACGACAACCAGGACATCGCCGTGCCGAAGCGCAGGTTCACTGCCATGATGAAGCGTTCGGCCGTAAGGAACCTTGGATCCACGAGTAACATCAATTCAGCCCCTGCCGAGCGCCGTGCCCTTTTCAAACGCTTTGTCAATGAGCTCGCGAAAACAGGCGATTTCTACGGTGTGCGTGCCAAAGGCTTCTCGCTCCTGTTCGGAAATGTCTGCTTCAAAAAAGATGTTCCCGCAGCGAAAAAGATGTTCCTCGATATCTATGAAAAAGACGAAGACCCTAGAACGGCAAGCCTTCTGGGCGACATGTATTACGGCTATTTTGACGGCATCCCGGACTACGGAAAGGCCTTCCAGTACTACACCATAAGCGGCCTGGACGGCAACGCGGAGTCACTTCTCAAGATCGCGGAAATGATGAGCGAAGGCAAGGGTGTGGTCAAAAACGAGCACGTGGCAAAGTCCACTGTGCTGAACCTTTTCGATCAGACATATGCGGATTTCTGCCGCGGAAATTTCTCGGGAGCTTTCGCAGAGACTGCGCTCCTTCTGTCCAACTTCTGCGACAAGGGCGTTGACGGTAAGCGTAATCCGTCGGAGGCGTTCAAATACATCAACATCGCCAAGTACGCCATGACCAAGAGGTTCGAGGAGTACAGAACCCCGATCGACGAGTCCACCATGGAATCCATCATGATCAAATACCAGACTTTGTCCGCTGAGATCGGAACCGACAAGACCGCGTCCAGCGTCATATCGGAAGTTCCGAACCTTCTTCTGTCGGCCATGACTGACAGCTATAATGTTCATGTGGAGATCAGAAGTGCCAAGAACGAGTATAAGCTCGTTACGAGGCGAGTCCGAAAGAGCGGCGAGGAAAAGCCGTCCGGCATCTTCATCGAGTATCCGCTACTGGAAGTCTGCGAGTTAACTGATCAGGTGGAGGAGTACTTCCCGAGAAGCTCTAAGATCTGGATCAAGAACAACCGAAGGACCTTTGTGGCGGACGAGATGGTTTTCGATACGAAGCAAAAGATATGTGAATTCAAGCTCCACGGCGAGTGGGTGGCTAGGATCAAGACGAATATGTATATCGCGAAATTCAGGTAGGTGAATTATGGGCAGACCCGATAAGAATACGGTTCAATCTCTGGTCAGGGAGCTTAAGGCTGCGGACAAGAAATTAAGCGAAGCGGCAGTTGAGATCGCGCGTCACAAAAAGGACGTTAGGCTCTACTACAGCGAGCTTTGCAAGCGCGGCGTCGAGAAGTCCCTTTCCGATGTGCCGATCGAGTCGCTCAATACCGATTCTGACGGAATCAATATTTCTGCGCTTAAAAACGCGGGTTATAACACACTCAAGGATGTTCTCGGAAAGACACAGGACGACTTTAAGTCCGTTCCGGGAATCGGAGACGTCATGGCGGAAAAGATCGTCAACAACGCTTCCGAGAGCAGATCCAAGATAGAGAAGAATTTCACTTTGAGGATATCGGGCGACGACACTTCTGACCCTGCAGTCGAAGGTTTTATCACGGAACTTTTCTACCGCATGAAGGTGGGAAACATTGGCGATGACATCGAGGCTCAGAAGAACGTCGGCCAGTATCAGATCCTGGAGAACGCTCCGAAAGCCGAGGCTATCAATGTTGCCGGCATCAAGTGGTTCTTCTATTCCGACAAGACAAAGAACGAGAGGCTTCAGGCTTACGATACCCTCGTAAAGCTCAAGGAATCGGGCTACATCGAGAGAGCCGATGACCTCGTCGCCACATATAACAACCTGAAGGCGGACGTTAATTCCGGCAATGCGGTCACCAGCTTCAAGAGCAACACGGCGCCGTTCTTCGCGCTCATCGAGAGCCTTTTCGGAAAGAATGCCGTCAAGGACGAAGAGCAGGTCATGGGCCTTCCGGAGGACGTCATCAAGGCCATCGAAGAGTTTAAGCTCGACACTTCCCTCATGGTCGCCACGCTCCGTCCTTATCAGGACTTCGGAACCAGATACATCCTTTGCCAGCAGCGCGTTCTCCTTGGCGATGAGATGGGTCTCGGTAAGACCATGCAGGCCATCGCTGCCATGGCTCACCTTACGGCGGGCGGCCTTACGCACTTCGTGGTCGTTTGTCCTGTATCCGTCATGGTCAACTGGGGCAGGGAGATCGAGAAGCACAGCAAGCTCAAGACCATAACCGTCCACGGCGACAGCCGCAATTCCCTTTTCGAGGAATTCAAGGAAAATGGCGGCGTCATGATAACCACCTACGAGACCATCGTCAGGCTGGAACTCGAGAACTGTCCTAAGATAAACATGCTCACAGTCGACGAGGCTCACTACGTCAAGAACCCGTCAGCCCAGCGTACTCAGGCCCTTCGAAAACTCGCGGCACTGAGCGACTACTGTCTGTTCATGACCGGTACCCCTCTCGAAAACAGGGTCGACGAGATGGTCTTCCTCATCAGCATGCTCCGCGAGACTTTGTCCACGGAGATCCGCGGCATGATGGATGTCTCCAAAGCTCCTGAGTTCCGCGAGAAGATCTCGCCTGTCTACCTAAGGCGTGTCCGCGAGGACGTTTTGAAAGAACTTCCTGAGAAGCTCGAGTCCGAGGAATGGGTCGACATGACCTCGGCAGAAGTTGTCCTCTACGGCAAGGCTCTCCTGTCAAAAAACGCTTCCCACAAGGTCCGCAAGGTTTCCTACGAAGTCGAGAACATTGCCGATTCCAGTAAGATCACCAGACTTTTGGAACTCTGCGCTGAGGCCAAAGCCGACGGCCGCAAGATAGTCGTTTTCTCTTTCTTCCTGGGCATCATCGAAAAAGTTTCCCAGGCGCTCGGTGAAGACTGCTTCGGAATCATCACAGGTGCGATCCCATCTGAAGAACGTCAAAAGATCATTGACGATTTCGCGAACGCTCCTGACGGCAGCGTCATCGTAAGCCAGATCATCGCGGGAGGCGTAGGCCTTAACATCCAGTGCGCGAGCGTAGTCATCATCTGCGAGCCGCAGTGGAAGCCTTCCATCGAGAATCAGGCTATCTCCAGGTGTTACCGAATGGGCCAGTCCAGATCCGTTCTCGTTTACCGACTCCTGTCTGCTCACACGGTAGATGAGGATATCATGGAGATCCTGAGAGAGAAGAGCAATGTTTTCGATAACTTTGCAGATGAATCCCAGATAGACGAAGTCAACAAGAAACTTATGGACGAGATCATCGAGAAAGAAAGGGCAAAACTCGGAATCACTGAGGCTGACCTGGTCGATGACGATGACAAGGATGACGGTGAATACGACGATATGGAAGAAGATGTCGCAAAGGAAGAAATCTCAAGTATAATAGACATATCAGAAAATAAGGAGGGAGACTAATGGGTTTAAATTTCAGAAAGAGCATTTCTCTGGGACACGGCCTTAAGCTCAACTTAAGTAAAGGCGGACCGAGTGTCAGCTTCGGAAAGAAAGGTCTTCGTCAGACCATCAGCGCTACAGGTAGAAGCACTACGACAGTAGGTATTCCGGGAACAGGTGTTTACTATTCCAAGCAGAAGAACTTGAAGAGCCTTTTCGGAGGCTTGTTCGGAGGCAAGAAGTCTTCCGAGAAGGAAGAGAAAGCTTCCAAGAAGGGCAGCAAGGCTGAGAAGGCCGAGGCAGAGCCAAAGAAGAAGGAGACCAAGGCAGCAAAGGAGCCAAAGGCAGCTGTTAATCTTGAAGAGAACAAGAAGAAGGTCGAGACTTACGAGGCTTACGTTGATTCCATCAAGTCCGTTCACAAGATCTGTGACGACAAGATCGACTGGGAGGGCCTCAGCACAGACGGACTTCCTGCAGGAATCAAGATCGGTACTGAAGCATATAACGAGTGGAAGACTCTTAACGAACTCTCCCTCAAGGTTATCGAAGGCGATATCGATGCATATCTCACAGTTATCGATGAGATGCATCCGTTTGACGATCTTCTCGAGTATGGTTCCAATTTCGAGGTAGGAACTGATGATCCTACTGAGATGTCAGTCGAGTTTGAAGTTAAGTCTGAAAAGGTAGTTCCTGATTACTCATTGTCACTTCTCGCTTCCGGCGAAGTATCCGAGAAGCCTCTTTCGAAGTCAGCATATTATGAGCTCATGCAGGACTATATCTGCAGCACAGCCATAAGAGTAGCAAGAGACACATTCGCACTTCTTCCTGTTAAGACATGTAAGGTCCACGCTGTTGATAAGGTTTTGAACAGCGCAACAGGTAACGAGGAAGAGATGACGATCCTCTCAGTAGCTATCGATAAAGACCGCCTGGCCGGAATCAACATGGACAGGATCGATCCGTCAGATGCTCTTGAGGCACTCGGTTGCAAGATGTCATTCAAGAAGACATCAGGATTCGGAGCTGTTAACAGAGTCTGATCTCAGAAAGAATTTGATTTTTGAACGAACGTGATTTTATTTTGTCACGTTCGTTTTATTTATGTAAATATTTTGATATTGTGAAGATCCTGTCACATTCTTGTGTTTTACATCAAATATTATGCTTTTCTTGAAAAATGTTAAATTATTTAAATAAAACTACTTGATTTTTGTCTTGTATGCTAGTATACATAAAGTATATGAGATGAGAAAACCGAACACGCTAATAATATAGTTATATATTATTTAATCTATTACCACTCTTTTGGGAAAGCGCAAGCAGACAGGTTGATAAAATTGACAACAATAATCAAAAAATTCTTATTTCAATTGTGAATAGTGCCTAATTGTGAAGAAAATGTGAAAAAACTTTCGCGAAATTCCTAATAAATTATTTACAGACTATAAATAAGATGTTATTATTTCCGTGGATTGGTACGTATATTATTATGAACTAAAAGAAATTAGAGGGATTTGATTAAATAGTTCAATCAAATTTTACAGCAGGAAACAGAACATATTTTTACGGAGGAAATTCAAAATGCAAAAGTTTGTCAAGGGTTTCTCGTTGGCTATCTCAGCAGCACTCTGCATCGGAATGCTCACACAGTACAACCTCGAGAACACCAAAGCTGACTCATCTTCATCCGATATCGACTATGCAATCGGAATGATGGGAAGCTATGCTACATTCACCGGTGGAGACTTCCACGACAACAACCACTCAATGGCTCCAGTTGCTGTAGGTGGTAACGTTACATCAGATCAGTTCATGATGACAGATAACAGAGGTCGCGGATGTTTCGTAAGTTATTCACCTGACTTCGTAATCGGCGGTGAGATCAAGAACAGCACAGGCAAGCTTGCATTGATGCTTGGATCTAAGAACGGAAACAAGGACTTCACAGTTGCAGTTAAGGACGGAAACATTGATGCTTCCAACTTCACAGCACTTTACAACGATACAGCAGAAGGCAATCAGCAGGTTCAGAGCACAGTTAAGAAGTATTATGACTTCGATTTCCCTGTAGACTTTGACAGAGCTATGAAGGGCTTCAACGATCTCAGCAGCAGCATCGACAGATATGCAACAGCTGAAGATTCCAAGGCTATTGATGTTGACGTTAAGTACGGTAAGGCAGAGCTTATCGGTACAAGTGAGTACAACGTATTTAATCTCTCCTCCGGAGATTTCAGCCAGGTTGTTCTCTACGTTCCTGTTAACAGCCACAACATCGTTAACTTCCCAGGTAACAACACAAACTACGTTACTGTAGATCTTAACTATATTTCCAACGTTAAGGATGACGGAAAAGGAAACATCACATTTGATTCCACAGAGGTTGTTCTTCCTACCGAGACAGGTGAGGAATCCCTCTACAATGAGAACGTAATCTACTTGAACCAGAACCTCGTATTTAATGCATACTCTGCAACAGAGCTTGCTGACTTTACAAACGGTTCTATCCTTGCTCCTAATGCAAGAGTTCACTTCAACGGAAACACAAACGGTGCAGTTATCTGTAACAGCTTCTCTTCTGAGGGTGGTGCAGAGTTCCACGGAGCTAACATGGGTGGTTCTTTCACATGGCTTAAGAGCTTCGACATCGAGATCACAACAGACGTAGTTATCTCCAAGGTTGGTGTATCCGGTGACTATAACGGAACAGAGATCCCTGGTGCAGAACTTTACCTCTCAGGTATTGACTTCGAAGGCAATCCTATCGATATGTCCAAGGTTTCTCTCCAGCTCGGTAAGGGAGCTGACAAGAATGGTCAGAGCAGCGCTAAGATCGGTTGGATCTCCGGAACAGAGGCTACAACTGTTAAGGGTCTTGGTGATGGTATCTACACATTGACAGAATATGCAGCACCTAACGGATACAACGTTACAACAGATATCTTCTTTACAATTAAGGACGGCAACGTTTATGACGGCGCTTCAATCGTAGAGCAGAATAAGCTTAATGATTCTCACGTTACAATGTTCGACAACGCTTGGACAAAAGTTAAGATCTCCAAGATCGCTGTTGGCGGTGAGTATGACGGAACAGAACTTCCTGGCGCAAGACTTATACTTAGAGCTGAGAAGTTTGATGATGCAAATACAAAGTTTACTTTCAGCGAGTCAATCCTTGAATGTGGTGAGGGAGCAAGACCTGACGGAGTTACATCTAACTCTATCGCATGGATCTCCGGAACAACACCTTCATTCGTAAACGGACTTCCTAACGGTTCTTACACTCTCGTTGAGGATGCAGCACCGGCAGGATATCAGGTAACAACAAACATTACATTCGATATTCGTGATGGTAAGGTTCTTAACATCAAGGATATCATCGATACAGACAGCAACCACATCGGAATGTTTGATGAGGCTGAGCCTACACCGGAGCCAACAATTGAGATCACTCCAGAGCCAACTATCGAGATCACTCCGGAGCCAACAATTGAGATCACACCAGAGCCAACTATCGAGATTACACCGGAGCCAACAATTGAGATCACTCCAGAGCCAACTGTTGAGATTACACCGGAGCCTACAATTGAGATTACTCCGGAGCCAACTGTAGAGATCACACCGGAGCCTACAGTTGAGATCACACCGGAACCTACTGTAG
>CAMYXL010000084.1 GCA_947303255.1 uncultured Clostridia bacterium
CAAGTCGACAGATGAGACGATCAAGGTCAGAAACAAAGATGTCGCGGAAACGACAGAAGACACCACCACAATCGAAACAACGGAAGCAACGACTACTACGGAAGAGACGACGGTTGAAACTACCACAAAGATCACGGAAGAGACCGAGCCTGTTTCATCCGGTAATCCGGGTGCCGGAGATGCCAGATACGATACCTACATGGAGTTTTGCAGGGGCTATAACAATGTAGATCCGGATTATCTGTTCGGATTCTCGAATAATTACGGAGTCGCTCCATGGACTTTTAACGTCATGATGTATGATCCGGACTTTAAGACGCTTACCACATATTTTTATGACGGTGAGAAAAGCTTCGATCTCATAGCTCAGGAAACGATCGATGAAAACAGTGAGTATAAGATCGAGAATCTTTTGTCTTATGATGATCTTTGTAAACTGCCTTGCATGCTAAGCGAGGACGATTTCTGGGAGCCTATGGTCTTCGCAGATAAGTTAGACGACGGAAGGTATTTCGGAGATGCTATAGCTTTCTCGAATGACGGAACGAAGGCATTCCTTCTTCTGGGCAAGGGCATCATCTATACCGAAGAGGAGTTCAATAAACTCAAGGTCGGCGATAAGATCAAGATCGATTACTACGGAACCGAATATGCAACGGTAACTGAGGTCAATGACTCCGAATACGATTATGAGAAGGTTATCCTCGACTGTGACCTGTGGTTCGAGCAGGGCTCTTATACCGAGAACGAGACAGACTATATCCTCATGAGCGACAGCTCGAATCCGGTCTATACGGATGCGAAGCTTGTGACGCTCGACCTCGCGCCTGATGCAGATGTAACCGATACATACCGTTGGCTCATGGGAGACAACTTTGAGGATGCAAAGATCCAGTTCGTCGAGGACAACGGATATGAGAATGCGCTTCAGGTAACTGATTTCTGGTACTACAATGCAATCAACGAATACAGGAGAGAATCCTCTAATGGATGGACTCCGATGTTTGGTCTTGTCTATCCTGTAGTCATCGAAAACGGCGAGATCTCTTCCATCAATCTCGAGTGGAGATGATCTGTTCCAAATCAATGCATACAATAAGCAAAGCCGTTTTCTCAAAACAGCCAAGCTTTTGGATGAAGATATAAACATGGAATGAAAGGGAAGAAAAAATGAAAAAAAGAACGATCATCTCGGTCGTCCTAATGGGAGCTCTGCTTATGGGATGCAACTCCGGGGATGGAACCGGGGAAACAAAAGGGACAGCTGAGGAATCTGAAACATCTGTTCAGCAGACAACGGAAACTTCTGAGATAACAGAGACAACTGAGACTTCAGAGACAGACCCCACAAGGATCGCATCAGTCCTTAATGAATATGATGTGTTTGAGAATGGCGAGGCCTACGAGCTTTTAAGAGACTACGCGACAGCCATCGAGAAGAATTACGACGGACAGTCACTCAAGTACGGATTTTTCGATCATTATCAGAGCGGAGATCACATCTGGCTTTTGGGTGTATCGAACGGGATTGACGAGTATGGTTTCTACGCGAGCGTAAACGGTGAGATCAAAGATGTGACCGAAGAACTCGGCTATTGCATGCACGAGACGGGCCTGTTCCCGTACACCCAATTCATGAAGCTCCCGTGCCTCATTAATCTTGAATATGTCGACGAGCTTACGGATGTAACGGATACCCTGGAAGACGGTATGTATTACGGTGGTATCCTTGCAGTATCCGAAGATGCGGGTAAGCTCGTGATCCTTACAGGTGATACAGTAACTTTCACACCTGAAGAGTATGAGAACTTCAAGGTCGGGGACGTGGTGTACAAAGATATATCCGTCACGTACATCGATTCCGACGGCAACATTACTCTCTCGGATCCTTATATGTCCATAAGGGAGAATTATTTTGATCCGAATTCTGAGGATTATCTCCTCATGGATGTTTCTGTTCCGTTAAAGACCAATTACAGGGTAGCAGTTATATCGATCGATCCGGATTGCAGCATAATCGATAACTACGGATACCTCAATCTGGACATGGAAGGTTTTGATGCTTATCTTAGTGAGCATCCTGATTCGACTGCACTCGAGAGGACCAATTACTGGTATCTCGCCGATAGAGACGACCTCACGGAGCCTCTCGGTGACAATTGGACATACCGCCCTTCTATGCTTCTTCCTGTAGTCATCGAAAACAATACCGTAGTCGAAGCTACTCTCGATTTCAGGTAATTCTCGAAAACATTCACTCAATATACAAGAAGTAATTATTTAGCGGACTTGCTTTATGTCAAACTAAATTGTATTTTCGTACTGGGAAAACCAGGAGGATATCTATATGAAAATGAAGAAAGCAGCGGCTCTTCTATTGAGCCTCGCATTGTCCGCGTCTGTTTTCGCCGCATGCGATAAGGAAAAAGCAAAAGAAACGGAAAATTCAGAGACAACAGGGACAACTGAAGAAGAAACAACAGCCGGGGAAACCACGACTTCCGAGACAACAGAACCTTCCGAGACAACGGATGTTTTCATTGCGAATCTCAGCAGCTACGATGATCTGACACCTGATGAGGTATATGAGAAGTACAGAGCTTTTGCGACAGAACTCGAACAGAAGAACAACGAGGCAGGATTCTACTACGGATTCTATGATCATTTCCAGGACGGAAAGCGGATCTGGATCCTCGCGGTATCAAACGGCGCCACCGACTTCGGATACTACACAAGTATAAACGGAGAGATGATTGACGTAACTGAAGAACTAGGTTGGGAAATGCCGGAAAAGGGCATCTTCTCGTTCAACCTGTTTATGAGATTTCCTTGCATCTTAGAACTTCGTACTACCGAGATCAATGAATTTGCCGAGTCCCTGGGGGACGGAGTCTATTACGGAAATATCCTGGCTGCATCGGAAAACGTCGATAAGATGATTGTCGAAGTATGGAAACCGGTCCAATTCAATCCTGAAGAGTATTCCGCACTCAAAGTCGGAGATCATCACATGCTCGCTCTTGTATCCGTTGATCCGAACTGTAAGATCGAGGACCATTACGGATGGGTATATACTGAGATCGAAGGATATGAAGATTATCTGAACGATAATCCTGATCTGACAGCAGTCGAGAAGACACTTTTCTGGTATGGCGCAAGTCAGTATGATTCCTTCTTCCTCCCGCTTGGTAACGGTTGGGAAGAGATTTCGGCATTTCTTAACCCCGTAATTATCGAAAACGATACCATAGTTGAGGTTTGTTTCGGTTAAAGATAATATCCAAATATAAATGGGAGGGACAAAACATGAAAAAACAAAAAGCAGCAGCTCTTCTATTGAGCCTTACTTTGGCGGCATCAGCTTTCGCCGCTTGCAACGTTGAATTTCAAAATGATACTGAGACTTCAGAGACAACAGAAACTGAAGCAACGACTGAGAATGAAACTGAGTCGACCGATAAGCCGACTGAAAAGCCAACCGATACTTCGGAGGAAACGGAACCTGATATCTCATCTGATGTGATCGGTGAAGGTTATGGTCCTGATCGTTATACTGCATACAGAGATTTCGCGACAGAACTTAAGGAAGAAGATGATGATCTTCTCTTTAACTATTTGGAGAATTACAGTTTTGACGATATTTTCCGATTCGATCTCACGACGTATTGTCCTGAGACAGGAGAAGTAAGTGTATACTTTTGTTCCGATGATGGCTTTATGCATCTGCAGATAACATACGTAATAGACGAGAGCTCAAGAGAGGACGCACTGATTGCTTTCAATTCATACGAAGATTTTATGAAGCTTCCGTTCATGACCGCGAGAGTTCCGGCAGATCTGATAACTGATTCCGTTCCTGACGGTTTCTATTTCGGTGATGTTCTTGCGGTAAATGAGGACCTTGATACATTCTTCATTAGTTTAAGCGAGCCGGTGATCCTTACCGAGGAGGAGTTTCTTAACCTTAAGGTCGGCGACAAGATCAGGGTCGATCTTGTCGGTCTCGAGTATGTAACAGTCGAGTCCGTTGATGAGAGTAAGACAGACTGGGGCAGAGTTAGATTTAACAGCACATCTGATTCCGGATACGACTATTGTATCAATATCAGCAAATGCAGTTATACACCTGATGAGACCGATTATTACCTTTACGGTGTTAATGATTATCCGGTAACGATCAACGAGAAATATATCGCCATGCCGATAGCTGACAATTGCATGATCGATGATACTAACTATCTTGCCGGCGCTTACATTGAAGATGCAAAGAAATATGCTGAGGAGAATAATCTCACTACTCCTTTCGGACAGTGTTCTCTCTGGTATTTCAATGTAACCGAGTCTTTATTTGATCTGGAGCCTTCCAATGGTTGGATCCAATTCTCAGGCCTCGGTTATCCTACGATCGTCAAGGACGGCAAGATCTCTGAGGTTCACTTCTACAGCTGGTCCTGATCAAAATATATGAATAACCTAACAACCGTCTGTTTTCAGGCGGTTGTTTTTTCTTCTCGAAAAATCTTTCCTTCAGGTGAAACCTCCCCGCCATTAAATCCGATATATGTGGTGTAAGCGTTTTAAAGGGGAAAAACCATGAAGAAGAGTTCAGTTATCACATTAATACTTGCAGGTGTCCTTCTGACCAACTGCGTCTCGTGTTTGAGCGAGAAGAAAAACAAGAAAGACAGAGAAGAAAAAGAGACTCAGGAAACAACGGAGGAAACGGAAGCAACTGAGGAGACAACTCCTGCACCAACGGCTACTCCGACTCCGATACCTGAGCCGACCGCCACGCCGACTCCTACAGAGAAGCCGACGCCGACCCAAAACCCTGCCCAGACAATTCCGGTCGATGATATCTCGGAAGATGAACTTTATAAGACTTACAGATCTTATGTTGAAGAGAATCACACAGGTGATGAAAAGTACGGATATATCAGCATCTTCAGAAGCGGAGGAGACATCTGGCTCCTGGGCGTTTTAAACGGCAACGGCGAACACACCGAGTATGCTCTTATCAATGGTGAGATGACTGATGTAACCGATATGCTTAACCATGACAATATCGACAAGCAGGTAACTTCATACGATCAATTCATGAAGCTCCCGTGCTTTGTTGATCTCTACACATGCTTGGCCGATGAGATCACGGATTCAGCAGATGACGGAACCTTTTTCGGAGAGATCACAGCCGTATCCGAAGACGGCGGTTACATGCTGGTATCCGCAGGCGAAGCCGTTACTCTCACAAAGGAAGAGTACGATGCTCTCGAGGTCGGCGACGTGGTCTACTCAGGCATAAACGAAGATATTTACGTTCAGGAGATCGACGAGGACGGCTATAAGCGCCTCTCGGATTTTTCCATGTGGTTTGCTCCGAACGATTTTACCGGTAACGAGGACGAATACATTCTTGTCACGTCCAGCGTTAATCCGATGACGGTCAATGACAAGCTTTTCGTTGTTCCGATCTCACCTGACTGCGAGATCGACGATCATACCGATTATCTTTTCTCCGAGCCTTCCTGGAATGAGATGGACGGCAGCTACGACGAGTACGTAAGAAACCTTGAAGATTCCACCTCTCTTCGTGAGACCCTCTACTGGTTCCACTTCATGGTCAATAACGAATCCGACTCACTCGGCAACGGCTGGAGAGAGACCGGCGGCCTTATCTATCCGATAGTCATCGAGAACGGCGAAGTCACCATGATGAGCATCCAGTGGCGCTGATCCTCATAAACACAAAAGTCCGCAACCGTCTTCCGAGGCGGTTGCTTTTTTTCGAAAAAAAGCAATAATATCAAAGGCGCTTCTCGTTAACAGGAAGCCCAAATGGAGGAGTAACAAATGAAGAAGAAAACAATCATAGCAGCGATCTTTGCTGCCTCTATCCTCGCAGGATGTTCTTCCACGGCCAAGAAACCTGAGAAGACCGAAGCCGATGAGGAAGAGACGATCACCATCGAGACACCGGAAGGCACCACCGAAGCTTCAGAAGAGACGACGGAGGCAACGACCGAAGAGACTACTGAAGCAAAACCAACCGAGTCTAAGCCGGCTCCTACACCGGGCGGCGGCTATACCGATACCACAGGCGACATCCTTGAGAATAGCGAATACTACGAGATCTACAGATCTTACGCTGAGCAGTTGAATTCCGAAGGCGACTACAAGTTCGGCTTTGAAGTCAGATATCTTAAGGACAAGGGCGCAGAGTGGATCCTTCAGACCTGCGACGCAGAAGGCAATCTCCTGAAGTACCATGTATCTAATGGCGAGGTAACATCCCTTTCCGAGCAGTGTTACTTCACGGAAGAAGAGCTTCTCTCATATGAAGATTTCCTTAATATCCCATTCATCACTGAGACCAATGACGTCGGCAGCATCACATCCGAGGTCGAGGACGGCTGGTACTATGGTTCAAGCCTTGCTATCAGCACTGACGGAACCAAGATCTTCTTTACTTACGGTGAACCGGTCATCTTAACGGCAGAAGAATATAATAGCCTCGAAGTCGGCGATTACATAACAACCATGTACGGCAGCGACGTCGAAGTGTCAAAGATCGAAGAAAAAGACGGTAAAACGGTCGTTGACCTGAATACGGATGTTTTCTTTGTTCAGGGCGAATACGTACAGAACACTGATGATTACGTTCTTTTCCAGGACTCCTGCCCTGTATCTGTCAGGATCGGCACCGCTGTCCTCGACATCGCTCCTGACTGCGAGGTCAACGATTCATATGACATCCTTTATGACGACCAGGAAGGTTACGCCGCTTACCTTGAGGAGAACTCCGACGACAACCCGATTCACAACAGTTACTTCTGGTACTACATGAAGATCTGCGATCTTTATGACATTTCCGGCGAATGGCTCGTTGACGGCTCACTTCTTTATCCTGTTGAAGTCAAGGACAACAAGGTCGTTTCCCTGAATCTCGAGTGGAGATAACAAATCTTTTTCATCAGTGAAACCTTTACGCTCGGAATTTCGATATATGAAGTGAAAGTGCCTAAAGGGGAGTAAGCCATGAAAAAGAGTTCAGTGATCACATTAATACTTGCAGGGGTCCTTCTGACCAACTGCGTCTCATGCCTGAACGACAAGAAGAACGATCAGGATGATAAGCCGGAAGAGACTGAGGAGACGACGGTAGAGACATCGGCAACGCCAACACCTACCGAGGAGCCGACACCTACTCCTACGCCTGAACCGACCGCTGAACCTGAACCGTCTGAGATTACCGCACCGGACGATCTCACAGCCGATGATCTTTATCAGCTCTACAGACAATACGCAGAAGAACTCAACTCACAGGAGGAGGGTCTTCTTTACGGCTATCACTTCACAAGGCTCGCTGCAGGCGTTGACCGGTTCTGGGTCCTTGCAGTTGTTTATCCTGACGGCACTTTCGGAGACTTTGTAAGTGTTGACGGCGTGATGACCGATATCAGTAATGATGTCACGACCAACTGCACGCTGGACGCCATGCTCCCGTATGATGATTTCATGAAGCTTCCGTACCTTGCCGAGAACTTCTACCTGTCCGACGCTGAGATTGTCGACACTATTGAAGACGGCAGGTATTTCGGAAATGTTTATGCTTTTACCGAGGACGGCAGGTACATGTTCGCCATAGTGGGTGATCCCGTAACAGTCACACCTGAGGAGTATGAAGCCCTCGAAGTGGGCGACCTCATCTGCACGGGTCCTTCCGGAGTCGACTTCGTTGTAACCGATATCACCTATAACGACGACGGTTCCGTAAAGAAAGTCAGGGTCAATGATCACTGCTGGTTCCTGAATGATAAATTGACCCTGGGAGACACCTACCATCTCATATCCGGTGAATCCGATCCCGTATACATCAACTATAGAGCAGTTGTCATCCCTGTAGCCGACGACTGCGGCATCGACGATCAGTTCGCCTACTATATCCCCGACGGCTATGACGCGTATGTGGAAGGCCTCGAGGACCCGAACGTCATAACATCTTCCGCCTTCTGGTACCAGCAGCTCTTAAATGCCGAAGATAACCCCGACTACAAAGATTACGGTAACGGCTGGATGCGTTCATATGCTCTTTTGTACCCCGTTGACATCAGGAACGGTCAGGCAGTCGGCATGAGCCTTCAGTCGTAAGATAATTTAAGCCTCTGATATATTAAGCCTCATGTTTCTCGAAAAAGCGGGAGCAAAGGCTTTTTACTTCTACATTAAAAATACTTTACAAAACATAAAATTTATCTTTCGCCATAAAATAGTTATGTTATAGTTAAAATTGTTCAATTATGAAGTAATCGGAGAAGAGGCTATATGGCATCATCTGCAAAATTTAACAATATGGAGGAGATCGATCTTTTCAAACTCCTCAGGGCTCTATGGCGTAAAGCCTGGATCATCGTCCTTTGCGCGATCCTCTGCGGCGGCCTGGCATTCGGCTTTGCCTATAAGACCTTGAAGACGGACTACGTTTCCTCCGCTCTCTTGTACGTTAACAGCAATTCGCTCTCCCTCGGAAGCGCCAAACTTTCCATCAGCAGCGGTGATATCCGTACCACCAACAGCTTGATGGAGACCTATTCCATCATCCTCACGAGCCGCAATACTCTCGAGGACATCATCGCAGAGACCGGCCTTCCTTACTCCTATGAACAGCTTTCCAGAATGATATCATCAGAGCCTGTCGGTGAGACGGCTATCTTTAAGATCACGGTTACTGCAGACGATCCTGCGCTTTCCGCACACATCGCCAACTCCATCCTCGAAGTCCTTCCTGAGAAGATCAGCACGGTAGTCGAGGGCAGTTCCGTCCAGATCGTTGAATACGCAGTTCCCGGAACTCCTAAGGTCAACAGGAGCATCATGAAGACTTCAGTCATGGGCGCGTTGATCGGTGCCGTTCTAAGCGGCTCCATCGTTGTCCTCATGTTCCTTCTCGATACAAAGATCAGAGGAGAAGACTTCCTCCTCGAGACATACAAAGACATCCCTATCCTTGCAACTGTTCCTGACTTGTCTCAAAACAATAAGGGCGGTTACTACGGATATAAGAAGGCCTATGCCAAGAGTAAGCGAAGCTATAGTAAGTCCTATGCTTCAGCTGCTTCAAAGGCCAGAGCAGAACAGGCTCAGGCAGACAGGAATAAGGCTTCCCAGGCTCCAAAGGCCAAAGAGAACATCTCTGTTGATGAGATCTTGGAGAGTGATTACTTCCTGAATACCAGCGATGCTCCTAAAAGACCGGGAAATAAGGAGGGACAGTCATGAGTACTAAAGCCCCTAACCAGATCGAGAAAGACGGAATGAGCTTTGTCGGCGACAAGCTCGGATTCGAAGGAAAAGAAGCCTACAACCTCCTTCGTACCAACATCCTCTATTCCGTAAGACGTAAAGAGAGAACCGCCCGAGTCATCGGCGTTACCAGTTCCCTTCACGGTGAAGGCAAGAGCCTTACAGCCGTTAACCTTGCATATTCCCTCGCAGAGAGCGGCCGTAAGGTCCTTTTGATCGAGTGTGACATGCGTCTTCCTACCTTGAGACGTAAGCTCAATCAGCCTAAGACAGCAGGTCTTTCGAATCTCCTGGCAGGCATGAATGAGAACGGAACGGTACTTCACCAGAACGTTATCATCAACGGCCTTAACATCGTATTTGCAGGCGATGTTCCGCCGAATCCTTCCGAACTCCTTGCTTCCAAGAATTTCGGCAAGCTTATTGAAAGTATCGAGAACTACTACAACTTCATCATCCTCGACCTTCCGCCGGTTGGCGAGGTATCTGATGCTCTCATAGCGTCAAAGCTTACAGACGGAATGATCGTTGTAGTACGTCAGGACTACACCAAGAGTTCAGACTTAAGTTACACCATGAGACAGCTTGAGTACGTAGATGCCAAGATAATCGGATTCGTTTATAACGATGCATCCAGCAAGACGCACCGCTATAAGTACAACAAGTACGGAAAGGGCTACGGCAGCAAATGATAGATATCCATTCGCACATCCTTCCGGGTATTGATGACGGCAGCAGGGATACCGAGATGTCGCTTCAGATGCTCGAGAGAATAAGCGGCCAGGATATCGACACAGTGTTCTTGACTCCGCACTTCTACGCGGACATGAACGATCCCGAGACTTTTCTTCGGGATAGAAGATCAGCCTTCATGACGCTCGTGGAGGCGCTTAAAGAAAGACAGACACCTTGTCCGAGGCTTCTTGCGGGAGCGGAAGTCCACTACTACAGGGGAATCGGACGAAGTGAACATATAAGTAAGCTTTGCATGGGCATAAGCAGGTTTATCCTCATTGAACCGACGTTCCGTACCTGGACACCTGCTTTTGTCGATGAGGTAAGAGAACTTGGATATAGTGAAGATCTGAAGGTTATCATCGCCCACATCGAGCGATACCTTGATCAGGACAAAGACCTGGTAAACGAGCTAATATCAGACCCTCACATCTATATTCAGGCAAATGCCGAGTTCTTCGTTGATAAGAAGACGAGGAGAAGGGCATTAAAGATGTTTGGTGACGGATCTATCGATTTTCTTGGATCTGACTGCCACAACACCACATCCAGGGTACCGAACCTGGGTGAAGCTATGGAGATAATAACCGACAAGTTCGGAATATCTGCGTTAAGCAGGATAGAAGAGAATAATGACATGCTTCTTCATGAGGCAATGGAAGGATAGTAGAAGGGAGGTCGTGGGACGCCATGCGTAAGAGATTAGTCTGGATCGCACTTGCATGTGTGCTTTTCCTGGGCAGTGGCGCTCTGGTCTTCTATTACCTGTGGGGAAACGGCTACCTTAAGCCTACAAAGACCGCAGCTCCGAC
>CAMYXL010000085.1 GCA_947303255.1 uncultured Clostridia bacterium
TTGGTGTCAGGGATGAGGCATTTTACCAGTCACCGTTTGAACTGTCCGGAGGCGAGAAACGAAGAGTCGCACTGGCGGGTGTTCTTGCAATGAAGCCCAAGATACTTATACTTGATGAGCCGGTAGCAGGCCTTGATCCGGCAGGCAGAAAATGGATGTTCAGGCTCATTTCCAAATTGAGGAAGGAACAGGGGATAACGGTACTCCTTGTTTCACACAGCATGGATGATGTTGCGGAAAATGCCGACCGTCTCATAGTCATGAAAGCCGGAACTGTATTCTTCAGTTTCAAACCGACAACAAGGATGTAGTTGGAGATCAATGTTCCGCCGAAGTACATCGTAAAGATGATGAACGGAGTAAGAACCTTATTGATCTTAAACTCTGATTTTGCCATCGGATAAGCAAGAAGCGATGAGAAAACAAGAGATAAAACTGTTCCGATCAAAGTGTAGATAACGGTGTTCTTATAGTAGTGTAAGAATTCACCCTTAAGAACATACTTATATGTTTCAATATTGAATCCCTTAGGGATGATTCCCGACTCACCTCTGATGATAGCCTGCTCAGAAGTAAATGACTGGGATACGAGATAAAGGAACGGATAAAGAGTTACTACTACGACGAATAACATGATAAAGAAATTCACAACAAGGAATACTTTATATCCGAGATTTTCCTTAACTTTTATACTTGTTTTACCTGCTGCATTAACTGCCATTTATGAAACCCTCCTTACCAAAGACTGCTGTCTGTCAGCTTTTTGGATGCCACATTGGCAATAGTCAACAATGTAAGATTTATAAGTCCTTCGAAAAGACCAACTGCAGTTGCATAACTGAAGTTTCCTCCGCCGATACCCATACGGAATACGTATGTTGAAACGATATCTGCCGTCTCATAGATCATCGGGTTATAAAGGAGATATACTTTCTCGAATGCGGCACCGGAACCTACAAGTCCACCGATATCCAAGATCAAAAGCGTTGTGATCGTAGGAAGGATCGAAGGGATAGTTACATGCCAAACTCTCTTAAAATGTCCTGCGCCGTCAACAGCTGCTGCTTCATATAAGGAAGGATTGATGTTGGACATAGCTGCAAGATAAAGGATCGTTCCCCAACCGATGCTCTGCCATACGCCTGAGGAAATAAAGATCGTCGGGAACCATTTAGCTTCAGCGATAAAGCTGATCTTATCTCCGCCTAACTTAGCGATCATGTTGTTGATAGGACCTGATGTTGAAACGAGTTCCTTGATCATACCGCACATGATAACTACGGAGATAAAGTGTGGAAGATAGGAAACTGTCTGTACGAACTTCTTCCAGTGAAGATTTCTGATCTCGTTAATGAGAAGAGCGAAGATCAACGTTAACGGGAATCTTACTACAAGGTAGCCGATGTTAAGAACGAGAGTATTTCTGAAAGCTCTCCAGAATGTCTTATCACCGATGAACTGCTTGAAGTACTTTAATCCGACATATCTGTCACCGAAAATGTTTCCTCCGGCATGATACTTTCTGAAAGCAATAACGTTACCAAACATAGGTGCATATCTGAAAACGAGATAATACGCTACAGGTATTATGAGCATCAGATAAAACTGCCAATATCTGCTAATGTGCTTTGCGAAAGAACCTTGTTTTTTCTCTGAGTTTCTTCTTTGAATGTTTGCACTCATAAAACACACCTCTAAAATCTACTGTCACCGCCACAATCTACACATACATTCTTGAGTTCTTGACCTCGAGTGTTCTTGCGTACTTGTATGCTAGTTGACGATTAGATTATATTTCTCAGGGTGTAAGATGTCAATATATTTACCACAAAAGTGATACTCTTTTTGTTCAGAGTGCACAAACGACCCCGACATCTATAGTGAATATCCACTATTGATATCGGGGCCGTATTTTCAGTTATTAAATGTTTATGATTTTTAGAACCTGATTATCAGATGTTATTGAGTCTTTTTACTTCTTCAGCCATTCTCTTTCCGAGTATACTCTTGTTCTGTGGATGAAGCTCATATGGTTCTCCGAGATCTTTTCCGAGAGCTACCCTGCAATTTTCAACCATCTCAGGTGCACTTCTTTGCATCTTCTGGAGTTCTGCCCATCCGTCATCCCATCCTTCGACCGGATTAGTATAATCAGGCATCTCTACTACAACTATAGGAAGCTCCTGCTTAAAGTCTTGTCTCCATCTCTCGATCATGACCTTGAAGATCTTGTCGTAGCTTGCTGCTTCGAAATATCCTTTTCCCGGGCGTGAATTCTTGTTGAACGGATCACCCGCATTGCTCTCGCCCTGGTACCACCATACTCCCTTGAACTTGAGGTTCAGTATCGGCTTAACGGAAGCTGTATAAAGTGCAGTCGGGATAGTCTGACCCATGATGACCTCAGGTGCTTCTGTCTGCGCAGCAGTCTCCTTTTTCATTAACCAGGTTCCGGTTATGTCGATCTTTGTATCTCCTGTTCTCAGGTAGTACTGATGATCCTTAAGGAATCCGCCGTACTTATGGTCAATGATAAGTCGGACAGCGATAAGGTTCTTGCCCTTCTTAAGGATCGAACCGTCAAACGGATATTTTCGAGGAGGATAACAATATTCGGTCCTGCCAACGACCTCGCCGTTTATATAGGTAATATCGGAATCGATCAGTTCACCTACATAAAGGAAAGAATCCGCTTCAGGTTCAACATCAAGTTCGATCTCTTTGTAGAGCCACAGACTTCCTGTATATCCTTCACTGTTCTTATCGAAAACAAGACCCGGCAAAGTAACTTCAACCGCGTCAGAAGGGATTGCCTTGCTGTTCTCCTCATAACCTTCAGGAGTAATGGCTTTACGCCAATTAGCTATATTGTTGTTCATATTTTCCAGGAATCTTTGAACAGCGTTATCTTCCTTGAACTTGTTTATAAGTTCGCTACAATCCTTAAGGGGAGCCAAAGAATCGGCAGGAAGCCAAGCTTCGAGAGTAGATCCTCCCTGCGCACTGAGAACAAGTCCGATCGGAACCTTGGTTGCTTCATAAAGTTCCTTGGCACAGAAGAAACCTACGGCACTTATATCCATGATGTCACCGGGAACTGCTTTTACCCATGGTGCCTCAAAAAGTTCGGAAGTCTTGGTATCGTCCAGTCTGTAATTCGGTGTGAGCCTGAACTGCCTGATGTATGGATAATCAGATGCTTCAACTTCCTCAGAGGTTACATCGAGCGTTCTGTATACAGGAAGTTCCATATTGGACTGACCTGCGAGCATATAAACATCACCAAAACAGATATCATTCAGTACGATCTCTTCTGATCCTTTTACCGTGATCGTAATATCAGTTGCTGCTTCATGTGCAGGAAGTTCGATGACGAACCTGCCGCCTGATACCATAGTTACGTACTCATTTTTCTCGAGAAAGACCTTTACAAACTTGGCCTCAACATCAGATCCCCAGATCTTGAATGGCTGATCACGCTGGATCACCATGCCGTTTCCGAGAATTCCCGCAAGCTTTGTTTTTGTGCCCATACTAACCTCCAAGATATATACTTAATTGGATTTTATCACTTTTGCATCGATTTTCTACTAGTATACTAGTTTTTTAGTTGTTGATTATTCTATTTTTTCCCATTATACTAAAATCAAATTCCAAGAGGTGTTTTAATGGATGATTTTTACAGAAAAGTAACTAAAGGTCGTTTCTACAAATTCGGAGAAAAACTCTCCGAACTTATGACTTTGTCTCTTTTATGGTTTGTTTTTTGTATCCCGGTGATCACATTTGTTCCTTCATGCGCGGCCCTCTATTATGCGACCCGTAAGAGGAAATACAACAAATCCGGTGCTCCTTCCAAGGATTTCATGCATTCACTAAAGTCTAATATTAAACAAGGTATAGTTATTAATATTATATATTTAATATATTGTCTTATCACTGCAGCCAATATCTTTATCGGATATTTCGGAATAGGAGACATAAAACTTCCGTCTTTCTATTTCCCACTGAGTCTTATATTGCTGCTTCCGCTGATATTCTCATTCCCGTTCGTGATCCCGTGCCTTGCAAGATACGAGAACACGACCAAGAATACGTTCATCAACGGATTTACCCTGTCGACTCTTTACTTCGGAAAGAGCTTACTGGTCTGCCTTACGATGCTTATTACATTAGCAGTACTCATAGTATTCCCTCCTTCCTTATTATTCCTTCCTGCCCTGTCAGCTGATTTCATAACCGGTTCTCTCGAAAAAGCTTTCGTATACACCGAAAATAAAATGAACGGCAGATCACAGGAGGAAGATGAAGAGGAAGAAAAAGAAGAAGAAACACCAACAGACGATGAAGAAATAACGGAGGAATAAATGGAGAAATATCTCAATATCATCCAGCTTATTACGGGAATACTCGCTATCGCCTGTATCTTCACGGGACTGTTCCTGAGCATAAAAAAACTCAGTAAAGAAGATGAATCAAAAAAGATACCGAAAAACACGGTAATAATCTCAACTTTGCTGATCGCTATAGGTCTCCTTCTGTTCTCAGTTACGAAAACTTGCACAAATTATGCGAACAGAGATCAGGAATATGACATAAGTGTATTGTATTTATCATCACTGATCACTGTGATAAAATATTTCGGGTTTGTCTTACTGGTTCCTATCCTCTTCAATTACATCAAAAGAAAACCAAAAACAGTTAGTGATGAAGACATTGAGGAAGATTGATGATGTCTGTTGAACGACTTCAGATTAAGTATTTCTTACCTATTATTTCGCATTGACACCCTTCTAGTAAACTAGTATACTAGTAATGGTAGTCGTGCTATTTTAATATCCGGCTATCCGGAAATAACCATCAGGTTGGTATCGTATATGAAGATGATTATGAGATGGTTTCCTAATGGAGACGACAAAGTTACGTTAGATCAGATCAGACAAGTTCCGGGGGTTTCAGGTGTTGCTACGATGCTTTCCTTCGTTCCTGCAGGTGAGATTTGGACTCCTGAACAGATCAATTCCGTAAAAAAAGAAGTTAATGATCACGGTCTCGAGATGGAAGTCATCGAGAGTGTAAATATCCACGAAGATATCAAAAAAGGTCTCCCTACAAGAGATAAGTATATCGAGAATTATATTAAGACAATGAAGAACCTCTCTGATGCAGGAGTTAAGTGCATCTGTTATAACTTCATGCCGGTCCTCGACTGGTACAGAAGTAACCTCTACCTTCCGCTTCCGGACGGCAGTAATTGTATGGCATATAGCCATAAGTACGCATCTTCACTTACAACCGAGATGATGACAAAAGATATGATCGACGGCTCAAATAACCTCACACTTCCTGGTTGGGAGCCTGAGCGTTTCCCTCAGATGGCTGCTGACATCGATTTTTATAAGAATGTTTCCCAGGATGAGTATTTCGAGCATATCAAGTATTTCCTTGATGCTATCATCCCTTATGCCGAAGAGTATGATATTGATTTCGGCGTTCACCCTGATGATCCTCCGTTCCCGCTTTTCGGACTCCCGAAGGTCGTTAATAATGCTGAAGCTATCAGAAAATATCTTGCTCTCAACCCGAGCAAGAGAAACGGTCTTACCCTTTGCACAGGAAGTCTTGGTGCTAATAAGAGCAATGACGTTCCTTCCATGGCTAAGGAATTTGCCTCCGAGGGCAAGGTTCCGTTCGTTCATCTGAGGAACGTACTTCATACATCCGACACTGATTTCCACGAATCCGCTCACCTTTCTGAGTGCGGCGATCTTGATATGTTTGCCATTGTCAAGAATCTGTATGAATCAGGTTTTGACGGATATATTAGACCTGATCACGGAAGAATGATCTGGGGAGAGACCGGTCGTCCGGGCTACGGCCTTTATGATCGTGCTCTTGGTGCAAGTTATATATTGGGCTTATGGGAAGCTGTGAAAAAACTGAACGCATAATATTGCCCCTCATAGAAATATGCTCCGGGTTTCTGTTTCTTGTAGCCTATAACCATAGAACCGATGCAGGTGCATCGGTTCTATTTTAAAACTCAACAATAAGTGTTTTAGGAGGCACGTTTATGAAATTAAACAAAGAAGCTTTGAAGGAACGTTCCGAGTTTGAAAAGAAGGGTATCATCCTTCCGAGATTTGATTCGGATATTGTTTTCGAGAATACGGAGAAGGCGCCGACATGGATACATTTCGGAGCAGGTAATATCTTCAGGGGATTTATCGCACGAGTAGCTCAGGTACTCTTGAACGAGGGACTGTCAGACACGGGTGTTATCGCAGCGGATACTTTCGATTATGAGATCATCAACAAGATCTACAAGCCACACGACAATCTGACGCTTATGGCCGACCTTAAGCCGACAGGTGATGTTTCCTATGAGGTTATCGGAAGCATTCCGTTCGCTTTGTGTGCTAATTTCAAGTACGAGGAAGACCATAAGAAGTTGCTTAAGATATTTACGGCTCCTTCCCTGCAGCTTGTAAGTTTCACTATTACCGAGAAGGGTTATTCATTAAGGAGCATGGACGGCAATCTTCTTCCTGTCGTTGTAAGTGATGCCGAAAACGGTCCTTCCTGCCCTAATCACGCAATGAGTATCGTTTGTTCGATGCTCCTCGAAAGATTTAAAAACGGTGCTCTGCCGCTCGCTGTAGTCAGCATGGATAACTGCAGCCATAACGGAGACAAGCTTAAGTCCAGCATCCTGGAGATCGCTTCCATGTGGAAGGAAAAGGGATTCGTGGATAATTCATTTATTGCTTACCTCAATGATGAGACTAAGATCTCATTCCCGTGGTCCATGATCGATAAGATCACACCAAGGCCTGATGCATCTGTAGAAAAGATGATCAAGGACGATCTCGGAATCGACGATATGGCTCCGATAACGACTGACAGAGGAACATTTATCGCTCCTTTCGTTAACGCAGAGGTGCCACAGTACCTCGTAATAGAGGACTCTTTCCCTAACGGAAGACCTCAATTTGAAAAGGCGGGCGTTTATATGACTGACCGTGACACGGTCAATAAATCCGAGAGGATGAAGGTTACGACATGCCTTAACCCTCTCCACACTTCCCTCGCAGTATTCGGTTGTCTTTTGGGTTATACGAGGATCTCAGACGAGATGAAGAACCCAACACTTGTATCCCTTATCACAAAGATGGGTTACGATGAGGGCCTTAAGGTAGTTACGGATCCTAAGATCTTAAGTCCTGAGGCTTTCATTACGGAAGTTATCAAGGAAAGACTTCCTAATCCTTATATCCCTGATGCACCTCAGAGAATTGCTACTGATACGAGCCTTAAGGTTCCGATCCGCTTTGGTGAGACCATCAAATCCTATATCGCATCAGACGAGCTGGACGTTACTTCTCTTACGTATATCCCGCTTACGATCGCAGGATGGTTCAGGTATCTTTTGGGCGTTGATGATAACGGAAATAAGATGGAACTCAGCTCTGATCCTTTGATGGAAGATCTCCAAAAAGAGCTCGCAAACGTTAAATTCGGCGAGCCTGAGAGTGCTTTCGGTAATATCGACGGTCTTCTCAGGAATAAATCCCTGTTTGCAGCGGATCTTGTGGAGTGCGGACTCAAAGAAAAGATCGAATTAATGTTGTCAGATATGCTAAAAGGTAACGGGGCGGTTTTGAGCACAATCACCAAATATGTCGGTTAAGTTCCGTTTTTCTTGACACTTTTAACAAGATAATAGAAAATAATTGTGTTGTGTTTGTGAGCAAACACCAACAACTGTCAGAATTGAAAGAGATACTGAAACATGATAATTACACCTAAGTTTGATTACGAGAACAATCGTGATTATGCCCTAAGGATCGTAAGGGACAATATAATAAACATGGAGATCAAGCCGGGAAGCTTGATTGGCGAACAGGAGATCGCGAATACGCTTAACCTCTCCAGAACACCTATCCATGAAGCATTTTTAGAGCTCTCCAAATCTAAGATAATAGAGATCTTCCCTCAGAAGGGTTGTTTTGTGTCGTATATCGAGCCTGAACTCATCAACGAGTCCAGATTCCTCCGTAAGTGCATTGAAAGTGCCGTTTTGGAGGAAGCATGCGATGTAGCTTCAGCTGACGATATCAATGAACTCGAGGAGATCATTCACCTTCAGGAATTCTACAACGACAAGAACAAGGAAAAGTTCCTGGAACTTGATAACGAATTCCATAAGGTTTTCTACCGTATCTGCAACAAGATGCAGTGCTATTACATGGTAAGTCTCATGAGCCTTCACTTCGACCGCGTTAGAAGCTTGAGCCTTCACGCTGTAAAGGATCATAAGATCATAGAAGATCATAAGAGTATTCTTGATGCTGTTAAAAAGAAAGATAAGACTGCAGTACGCAACTCTTTCATGAAGCACATGAGTCGCTTTGATCTTGAGTGGGACATCATCGCCGAGAAGTACGGCGAATATGTCAGAAATTAATTTAGATTACTCGGCTTAACCATAGATAGGGGGACAGTTCTCAATTGAACTATCCCCCTATTTTGATTAGTTAATTTATTAGATCGATCAGAAAAGTACGTCCTTAAAGCAGACCAACGGCTTCTTGTTGTCAAAATCCCAACTGTGGAATGCTCCGCCGTGGCAGTAATCCTTATCAGGACACTTGCTGCACTTCTCATTGTCGTCGCAGAGATCTCTTCTGAAAGCCTGGAACTTGTTAAGCCAGGTATCAACGAAGCTGTCCGTACGAACGTTACCCTGAACGAGTTCAGGACGTCTCTCGATATCAAGGCACGCAAGGATGTCGCCGTTACAAGCTACACTTGCCGTATAGATACCAGCTGTGCAGATATAATACCAGTCGCGCACTTCCCTCTCGTACTCCAATCCGAGATAGTGGCTGCAGCCGTAGCATACGGGCTCACCCTTGATCCTCATGTTACGGATGAATTCGAACAGATACTTCTGATCTTCGGCTGTAAGAAGAAGCTCAGGATAGTCCTTTGCTCTTCCCATTGGCTCAATACCGATGACACGCCATGAATCGATATCCATCTTGTCGAATATCTTATAGAGCTCATCAAGTTCATTAATGGACTTGTGAGTAACAACGGTCGTTACCTGAATATGCTTGAATCCGCCCTCTTCGATGAGGTTGTTGATTCCGGCCATCGCCTTCTTGTAGCCGCCCGGAGTTCTTCTGAACTCATCGTGGGTCTTCTCAAGACCGTCGATACTTACGGATATGGTACGCATTCCGGCTTCCTTAAGCTTATGGGCGCACTCCTTATCGATAAGTGTAGCGTTACTTGTCATTCCCCAGCTGAAGCCGAGCTTATGAGCGTAATTCATTATGTCGAAGAATTCCTTACGCAGCAAAGGCTCGCCGCCCGTAACATCGATCATCTTGCCGCCTGTTCCGAGCTTTTCCTTAACTTCATCAAGGACTCTCATGTAATATTCTGCTGGAAGTTCTTCTACCTTGACTTCGTTACAACGGCTGCCGCAATGAAGGCAGTTCTCATTGCACCTTAATGTCATCTCGAAAAAGAGATTCTTCAGCTTCGGCTCTTTAAACAAAGTCTCTCTGTGCTTACGGAGAGCCTCCAGGTTTTCTTTCTTGATATTTACGTCAAACACGAATGATCCCTCAACTTATGTCTCTTCTGTATAGTCTACCGGAGGTCCGTATACATCCTCGACCTCGGATTCGGAAGGATCTTCATAATCGATCGGCACACCATATTCAGTCTGAACGTCTGGATCTATAGGAGCACCGTAATCTGTCTGAACGTCTGGATCTATAGGAGCACCATAATCTGTCTGAACGTCGGAAGTCTCAACTGATTCCTTAGCTCTTACGTTAACTTCAGTCTCATTTGAATCGTCCGGAGGTACACAACCTGCCATTCCCATTGCGAGAGCAAATGAAGCCGCTATAAGTGCTGTTTTCTTACTTTTCTTCATAGTTCGATCTCCTTAAAAACCATGTTTTTCACCTTTTATAAGTATAGCATATTTTATTTTAGTATAAAAAATATATTATTTTATTTAAACGATGCAGGACAACATTGTTTTTAATTGACCATTGCTATAAGATTTTAGTATTGATCAGAAAAAGAGGAGTATGAGATGGCGACACTATGTAAAAACTGCGGCGGAGCACTTATTTTCGATCCGGCTACGCAGAAAATGGTCTGCGAATATTGCGGCGGAAGGTTCCTGCCGGAAGAGATAGAAGCAGAAGACAAAGAACTGCTAAAAGATAAGCAGGCTCAATCAATGAACGACATCTATGGAACTGATGAAGAAGAGTTCCTGGATTGTTATATCTATACATGTAATAACTGCGGCGGCGAGATCATCATAAACGGAACCGAAGCATCCACAAACTGTATCTATTGCGGTAATTCAGCAGTTGTATTCAGCAGGATCGCGAAGCAGAAGAAACCACAGTTTATCATTCCTTTCCAGGTTACCAAGGAACAAGCTGTATCGATCATCAGAGGACGCTTTAACAAGGGTATCTTCGTTCCAAAGGAGATAAAGAATTTCAACCCTAGCAATGTCAGAGGAATCTACATTCCTTATTGGATCGTTGATGCCGAGACATCAGGTTCGGTCGTAGTTGAAGGTCAGGTAAAAAGCGGAAAGAATTCCGTAACAAGATACTTCGGACGCGGAGGAAGAATGAAGATCAGAAGACTTCCTCTGGACGCTTCCGTTCTTCTTTCC
>CAMYXL010000086.1 GCA_947303255.1 uncultured Clostridia bacterium
TGAGGCAGTCTTTTTCTTTGCTTGAGGAGTGGAAGAGGAATGTTTATCACGGCAATATACGCACATAAAGCGTAAAACACAGTAACTACGGGGTTCACAAGGGTATTCGTATTGATTTTAACCTGCGTTTATCCCACAAACTCAGAACCCAATACAATGCTGTAATTAGCGGGGCAGATAAGATCCGCCTAACAGTAATCAGTTCAACGCAGATATCAAAGGATGTCGTTGGTTTGCTCAATAATGTGGGACGGATATTACAAAATGAATTCCACGACAACCCTAAGCGTGTACTAAAGGTTGATATTAAGTTAAGACGAAAGATCTTGGAAAAAGACGAAGCTCATGGAATTAAACACGGCTGATTCATACTATTATTGACAACGCTTAACAATGTAGAAGATAATAAATTTAAAGGGATATTTGAGAATACTGAAAACTAGCAACACTATATCCATCAGTTGGAGGTGTCGTTATGAGAAAGAATTTTTATGCTGTTATTCTTTTATTTGCTTTTGCCTTTATGGTTTCTTGCGCCAGTAATCAAACTGAAAGCAACCCTGGTTCATCTGATATTTCACAAAATACCATATCAACTTCTACTCCGACTCCTACACCTGAACCTTATCCCCAAGAGGTACTAATTGTTAATGGCGATGTGAGTTTTAGAAAAATCATAGATGACTATTATTATGTGGGTACAGAGAGACTAAAAAGTGTCGAATTAAAATACAATTATCAGCCTAAAGATGTCAACATAGCTGTTGAAGAATGGTCATCTTCTGATGAATCTGTCGCTACAGTAAGCAATAATGGTACTTTAATACCTGTTAACAATGGATCTTGTATCATATCGCTTCACGTTTCTGATGGCTTAACAGATGGAGTAACAACATCTATAAATATTTCTGTTGAAGATGGCATTACCAAGCTTACCGAAGAGTCTTTTCCGTCATATGATAGTATATTTGATTATGCCGAGAACACGTTGAAATTTGATGCAGACAGTTATAATTATGACTCAGACGAGAATTACAATGATACTGATGATGGATTCTACTATATGAAAGGCGATGTTTCCGTATTGTGCAGCAACAAAGACAGTAAATTCTTTTATGAATTGGATTTGAAGGAATGGGTTGTTAATATGGGAACGGAAGGCTCATATGTTGGTCAAATGGAAGGATTAACAATGCTAGTCAATAATTTTACAATAGACTATTTTTGTGATGAATATCATTGTCGTATCTTTTATGATATCAATGATCCTTCGCTAGCCATGCAAATAGTTGATGCCCTTGGGTTACCTAATCCAACTAATTACTTTGATTTAGAAGCTCTAAAATAATCAAGCACAAAACTAATAACAATTTCATCTTCGAGACAGAGGAAGGAAAGAATAGGAAGATTCGTGTTAACAAGTGTTGGGTATCACCAATGGTTATATGTATGTGTACCAAATGTGCAAGCCATTACTTTAGTTGAGGTGACAGGAAGATAATCAGGCTTAACCCAGACCATCAGTTCTTTTATAAAAAACAGAAAAAGTTCGGTGTTTATCTTGAACGCCGGAATCGAATTAAAGACTATACTAATAGTATAGAAAATAATATCCTAATTGTATTGATAGTGTATTCAAATCTTTAGGGTTTTCCTCTACAATTAAGACAGTTAAAGCAATACTGACGGTAGAGGAGATGAGAGACCATGAAGAGCAATCTGGCAGGGAACATCAAGAGTTTTCGAAAAGAAAGAGGACTGACACAGGAGCAGCTGGCGGAGGTTTTCGACGTGACGGTCGGAGCGGTCCACAAGTGGGAGGCAGGATTATCCACGCCGGATCTGACGGTCCTCATGGAGATGGCGGACTTCTTCGATATCTCGATGGATGTGCTGGTGGGTTATGACATCCGCGATAACAGGATCGAGGTCCTGGCCACAAGGCTTAGAAGGATGACGGACACCATGGATCCGCAGGGAATTGCGGAAGCGGAGAAGGCGCTGAAGAAATATCCGAACAGTTTCAGGATCGTTTATGAGTGCGCGTATCTTTACAGGGCTAATTCCGCGATGTTCAAGATCAATAAGGAATACGTAAGGCGCGCGATCGAGCTTTATGAACAGGCAATTAAGCTGGTGGCTCTCAACAATGACCCGAATATCGATGAGACTCACCTGTACGGTCAGCTGGCGCAGACATATCAGTTGATGGGCAATGAGGATAAGAGTCTGGAGATATATAAGGCGCACAATGCTGGGTATATCTATAATTATCATATCGGACAGCTGCTCGTGGCGCGAGGGAAGTATGAGGAGGCAGAGAATTATCTGTCATATGCTCTTGTAAATCAGATCAGTTCGAGGATCAATCTCGTGACGAGCAAGGCTTTGTGTTACTGCGGATTAGGTAATTACGAAGAGGCCAGGGCGATCATTGAGGTGGGAATAAAGGAAAACGAGTTCTTCAAGCGTGACGGCAGGATGTGTTATCTGGACAGGATCGACTGCGTATATATTACGGGCCTGGCGTATGTGGAACTAAAGTGCGGAAATGAGAAGAAGGCAACGGACTATCTTAAAAAGGCGAAGAAGAAGGCTGAGAAGTTCGATGCGGCACCTGACTATGATGCACGTAATGAGAGATTTGTTGACATTAAGGAAGCATGTATGGCGTACGATACAACGGGTGAGACCTGTATCGAAGGCATAGAAAATACGATCGAATATCTGAAGTCGAAGGAACTTCTTAAGATCTGGAAATCCATAAAGTAAAGAGGTAAAGACAACAATGAATAACAAGGCTATAGGTGCGGAATTGAAGGCGCAATTCCGCAGGAAGAATCACTGCGCTTTTTTTACGACATTTATCGTTTCTGTTTTGTCAGGTTTTACGGGTATCGTAGTATCTTGGCTCGTTAAGGAATTCATCGATCTGTTGTCTGACCAGAGCAGATTTAACCTTAAGGAACTTATGTGGATCAGCTTGGCATTTACTATCTTTCAGGTGGTTATCCTGGTCATGAATTATCTGTCTGAACCGGCTTATATCTGCCGCGGAATGAGACAGTATAAGAATAAGGCATTCGGATTTCTATCGATGAAGAATATCTCGACATTCAGAGAAGAGAATACTTCTTCATATCTGTCGGCTCTGACCAATGATGCAACGGCGATCGAGATGAATCACGTGGCTTCATTGCAGCCGATCGTAACTAAGGTAATTTCATTTATCTGTGCCCTCATTTTAATGGTATACTTCTCGCCGCTTCTTACTCTGTTCTCCATACTCATCATTACCATTCCCATGATGGTATCGGCAGTAATGGGTAAGAAGATGGCGAAAGTACAAAAAGAGGTATCTGACAGGAACGCGGAGTTCACTTCTGTTTTGACGGATTGCCTGAGCGGATTCCAGGTCATCAAGAGTTTTCGAGCAGAAAAAGAAGTCAACGGATTGTTCTATGACGAGAACGGAAAGTTGGAAGACACGAAGTGCAGGCTTAAGAAAGTGGAGGTCCTGACCGGAAGATTGGGCGGCATCGCAGGAATGCTGTCGCAGCTCGGAGTGTTCGTAGTAGGCACATACCTCGCACAGAGCGGCAAAGGAATGACTGCAGGAACGGTTCTGATGTTCGTTAACCTGATGAACTTCCTGATCCCGCCGGTAGCTGAACTTCCAAGATTGTTGGCAGGTAAGAAAGCAGCGAAGGGACTCATCGACAAGCTGGCAGATTCTTTGTCACAGAGCTCAGTAGTTGCTGGGGAGATGGTGGAATCCATGGGTGAGAAGATAAGCTTCAAGGACGTGTCTTTCTCATATGACGACAGCGACAAGGAAGTGCTCCATGACATCAACTGCGAATTCCTGCCGGGAAGATCATATGCGATCGTGGGCGGAAGCGGAAGCGGAAAATCTACGTTCCTGAACCTGTTGATGGCTGCAAACAATTCGTACAAAGGTGAGATCTCGATCGGAGGCAAGGATCTTAAGACCATTAGTCCTGATTCGCTCTATGATCTGATGACGGTCATTCAGCAGAACGTGTTCATCTTCAATTCGTCTATTAAGGACAACGTTACGATGTTCAGGGATTTTAGTGAAGAGAGTATCGAAGAGGCTGTGTCCAAGGCTCATCTTCAAGAGCTCATAAACGAGAGAGGCGAGGATTATCTGTGCGGTGAGAGCGGCAAGAGCCTGTCAGGCGGAGAGAAGCAGCGTATATCGATCGCTCGAAGCCTTCTTAAGAAGTCATCGATCCTTCTCGCAGATGAGGTAACTTCGGCACTGGATGCGAAGACATCACATGAAGTCATTAATGAGATCTTGGAGCTCGATGAGATGACAAGGATCGTGGTTACACATTCATTGGAGGAGGCAGTGCTTCGCAGATATGATGAGATCGTTGTCATTAAAGACGGCACGATCGAAGAAATGGGAGATTTTGACACTCTCATAAATAACAATGGATATTTCAAGGCACTTTATACAGTCTCAAAATAACAGATGTTTTAAAGCCCTTGCCATATATGTTATAATTCTAATAACAGGATAACAGTATAACTCCAATATTCAGGGATTAGGATGAGGAGGTGACGGTATGGGCTTATTTACTAAAATGGTAAGTTACGAAGAGATCAATCAGGTCGCTGTTGAGAAGGTGCACAAAGTTGCGTATCATGGCGAGTCTATAACCAGGATCGGACTTCTTCAGTACATATACAGTTACTTCAGCAAGAGACGTGGCGAGGTTGATCTTCACACCGCGATGGATATCGTCGAGAGGATGTATGTCAACGGTGAGATCCGTTCGTAATGAAAGTTAATACTGTGGCGGGCTTAACGGCCCGCCTTTTTAGGTGTTTGCTTTTTCGAGAAGGATGAGTAATATATCTAATATAAATCGAACAGGGAAGGATATATTTATGAGCAGCGAAGAAGAGAGGATCGAGGCGCTGAAAAGCGAGATCAAAGATATCGATGTCACTGTAAAACGCAATAACAAACTTAATCCGAAGCTGGTGGTGGCGATCATCGCTCTGGTCATCGTGGGACTTCATACACTGCTGTTCGCGATCTTGCTTCTCATATATGCGCCTAATATCCCGATGGCGATACTTTTCCTCGTGACGGCTGCGATAATAGGTATTATCGTTTACCTCGCGATATGGTACAGGCAAAATGCAGCACAGGTCGTGGAACTCAACAATAAGCGCGACAACTTAAGAAGAGAGATGAAAGAACTTCAAAGTTCTTTGGAGGAGGAGCAGAAATGAAGATAGAGTCACGCGCCTATTCCAAAGCAGCAGCAAAGGAGTTCGTTAGGATCTCGGCTTCTTCCGTGAAGCTTATAAAGAGTCCAAAGGGGAAGCTCGGGGATAATATTTCCATGTCACTCATTATTCTCATCTGCTGCATCGTAGGATTTCTCGTTTGTATTGTTATTGGTAATTTCGTTAATGATGCATTGATCAATTTCTGGGCAGGTGCGTTTATTACGATGGGAATACTGTTGTTCTTCTATCGCTTGCGCTTGAAGAAGATCATAGCTGCGTTGATGAATCCGAACCGACTGACTGTTTTTACATTTGATAATGACGGATTGGAAACTGATGATTCACAAAAGGTCATCATTATTAAGTGGGGAGCTTTCCAGGGCTACAGAGTCTTTAAGCACACACTTGTTTTGATCCCGAAGAGTGTTCAGGGTCAGATGATCGTCTTTACGATAGATAAGAAGGACGAGCTGGAGAGATTTTTCGAAGAGAATAAGATCGATATGAAAAATTTAGGCTAACAAAAATCGCTCGAGTGGTCGAGCGATTTTCTTTGTCCTTATTATCAGTTACCCATTGCCTCATCGATAAGCTTCATTACTTCTTTCATGTCTGCGATTTCAAGATTGTAGATCGTGCAGGCGTGGGATGCGTTGGCAACGAAGGTGTGGAAATTATCTCTGTCAGGTACATCCGGAAGTCTTAACGGATACCAGACATCTGCGTTGCCGTAAAGAAGGATCACATTGGAGGAAGTGGTGTTGGACCAGTTGATGAGGTCCTCGCTGAGCGACGTGTCGAAAGTAAATGCTTCGATCATTTGAGGTTCCAGTACTGTCTTATAGTAGAACATGTCCTCCATGTCTTCTGTTACGAATAGCTTAGCGCCGCTGCCGTCCTCCTCGAGAGCCTGCCTTAAGTAGGAGAAGTCGGCCTTGAAGTAACCGATCTCAGATAAGCACTGGATCCAGAATGCAGTGAGGATATTGCTGTCAGTCTTGTCCGTCACGTTCATTCCCCTCGGATCAGACAGAAGATCGTAGAATCTGTCGATGTAACCATCTTCATCTTTGGAGTCAAGGACGGTGGAGATCAGGTGAAATGATTGCTCGTACTGCCACATGGTCACACCGAATGTCAGGACAGTATAATCGTAGGCGATCTCAGGTGTAGCGTACTCCGGATCGTAGCTGCCAATTGGGTTGCAGTTCTCATATATCCTGTCCTGAAGCTGGTCGCGGAGCTTGATCGCCTCGACCTGGAAATCGAGAACGAGCTGCCTGTACTCTGCTGCCTGCTCTTCGCCGTAGCACTCGTTGCCGATCTTCTCGTAAAGATTCTCGAACAAGCCGTCTGCCTGTGGGCCGGTCATAACCGGTGCGACTACTGCGATAAAGATGTCCGCATCCTCAGGAAAGTACATGGACTGTACCATCGTTGATACTCCGCCTTTGCTGCTGCCTTCCATGAGCCATGATCCCGGGAGGACTTTCTTAAGTTCCGTGATCACATGGTGGAAGTCGCACGCCGCGTTATAACTTGTCAGGTATTCCCAGTTGGTCGGGTCATTGCTGCTCGTTCCCTCCGGAACCGACTCACCGAAGAATCTGTATTCGATCCTTACGAGGTTCATCTCGTTTTTTTTGGCGTACACGTCAGCGTATGAACCGATCGTCATGTTTACATCATCCAACATGTATCCGCCGATGGTAAGTTTGTTGTTCCTGCCCGCCTCGTTGTAGCAAACCTGGACTCTCTGCTGAAACGTTCCCTTTGTAGGATCATTCCAATCCAGTGGCTGCTCGAAAACGATCAACAGATTGTAATCGTCCTGATCTGTATATTCAGGTGATAAAGCCTGGAACTCGATCTCCTCGACACTTATAACTCCGTCCAGTGCCTTCACTTCATCGATGCTGAATTCCGGAATGTTCTCGGTTTCTTCCGTCGCCGCTTCAGTGACGGTCGTCTCGATACTCGTGCTTGCTATGCTTGTCTCATCGGCGGTCGTTTTTGTACATGAAGCAATAAGAAGCACCGCTGCCATAAGCGATGCGAAAACCCGCGCTTTCTTCATTCCTGTGTCTCCTTTTTCGGATTTTTATGTATATCCCATCCGATAAAATATTAGCATGATTTTTCGAAAATAAGATATAAAAACTTTCAATCTGCAAGAGGTTATTTCACCAAAGAATTATCATTAGTTTATAGTTGATCGAAAAGGGGGTTACGGGCATGAAAGTTTTGATGATAAACGGAAGTCCGAGAGAGAACGGAAACATTGCGACAGCATTTAAAGAGATGATCTCAGTTTTTGAGAAAGAAGGGATCGAGGTCATCCATTATCAGATCGGCAAGAAAGACATCCGCGGATGCATCGCTTGCGAGACATGTCGCCAAAACGGCAAGTGTGTTTTCGATGACATAGTCAACGAACTGGCTGTAAAGTTTGAAGAGGCAGACGGACTTGTTATCGGTTCGCCGGTCTACTACGGATCAGCAAACGGTACACTTATGTCGGCTCTTCAGAGACTGTTCTACAGCACGCATTTTGACAAAAGTTACAAGGTTGGTGCGAGCGTAGTTTCAGCACGCCGCTCAGGTTGTACAGCGACATTCGATGAGTTAAATAAATTCTTCACTCTCTGCAATATGCCGATCGCCACGAGCCAGTACTGGAACAACATCTACGGATGGGAACCTGGCGAAGGCAAAGTGGACGATGAAGGCTGCCAGGTTATGCGCGTTCTCGCACGCAATATGATATTCTTAATGAGAAGCATAAAAGAGGGTAAAAAGAACATCGGTCTTCCTGAAACAGAGGAGAGAGTCTGGACTAACTTTACCCGCTGAGAAATATTTTTCGAGAGGAAAAAACATGAGATTCCCGTTCGGCAAAAAGAATGATCAAACGAAGATACCTTTTGATCCCGATACTCAGTATGCGGTGATCAGAAGTTCCATCTGCACCGGCGAGAAAGTGGCGGGATTCGTGAACAAAGAGGATCACCGGTTTACCGACGTGATGCTCATAAGGTCGCCCGGGGACATCGAGGTGTTCAAGGAGATGTACGGCCTGACAGACATTAAGACAGAGTACTAAGTTACATGAGAGGGGAAGGGAATTATGAAACTCAGTAACGACGAACTTAGAAGGATATACTTCGGAGCATATGAATTCGAAGAGACGGACGGCGGCTATCTGCAGGCTTTTCAACACACGAAGTCGCAGATGAAGTACCTGGAGGATATTGATGATTTCCTGTTTGTACGAAGCTTCGCATCAACATCCAAGACTTTGGAATTCAGGACCGATGCGGCAAAAGTCTCATTCGACTACAAGATCATCTGGAAGGGATCGGAGGATTCTTTCGAACTGATGGTCGACGGATTGATCAGTAAGATCATCTACGTCAAAGATCTGGCAGATGAAGGAACGTTGGAATTTGATCTTCCTTCAGGCACACACGATATCGTTATCTACCTTGCAGCTGACGCGACAGTTCTTATCAGTAACTTTGATATTGATTCCACATATGAGATACCTGAGAAGTCCTGTAAGGTCTTGTGGATCGGCGATTCAATAACTCAGGGTTACGGACCTCTGCGTTCAGCAGAGACATATGTAAGTATCGCCAACAGACTTCTCGGTTATGACATCATCAATCAGGGAATCGGCGCTTACTATTACGACAAAAACATCTTAGAGAAGATGACGGGCTACGACCCTGACAAGATCATCGTCTCGCTCGGAACGAACCAGTACGGATGCGGAAACATGACAGGTATCGAAGAGTATTATGAGAAACTTATCGGTATCTACGGAACTACGATTCCGATCCTTTGCATCACTCCTATCTGGAGAGGTGATCATCTTGATGAGATCGATGTTCTGATGAATTTCTGCGATAAGCTTAAAGCTATCGTCAGTAAGTATCCTAACATCAAGATCGTTGACGGCATGACACTTGTTCCGCATCTTCTCGAATATTATCTGGACGGACTTCATCCGAACTGTCTCGGCACGGAGTACTACGGCAGAAATCTTGTTGAAGAGATCCGTAAGATCGGATTTTGAGGAGAGCACATGAAGATCAATAAACCAGTCGATCTTAAAAAAGTTACGGTCACAGATGAGTTCTGGTCCTTCGAGATGGACCTTATCCGTAAGGAGGTCATCCCTTATCAGTGGGAGATCTTGAACGACCGCGTTCCTGAAGCAGCACCGAGTTACTGCATGCACAATTTCCGCGCAGCAGGAATGCTTAACGATAAGATCCATAACATAAAGGATTTTACTCCGCCGTCATACACATACCGCGGCTTTGAAGTCCTTCCTGAAGGCGAGCCGAAGGACGACGAGTTCTATGGTTTCCTGTTCCAGGACAGCGACTTTTCCAAGTGGATCGAGGCCGTAGGTTACACCCTCGCGACTCATCCGAATCCTGAGCTCGAATCTGTCGCTGACGGCGCCATCGACATCGTCTGCAAAGCCCAGACCGACGAGGGTTATCTTGACACTTACTACATCATCAACGGCATGGACAAGATCTTCACGAACCTTCGTGATCACCACGAGCTCTACTGCCTGGGCCACCTGATCGAAGGTGCCATCGCATACTATGAAGGTACCGGCAAGGACAAGCTTCTTTCTGCTGCTCGAAAATACGCTGATTTCGTAGCATCCCGCTTTGGTCCTGAAGAAGGCAAGATCAACGGCTATCCGGGTCACGAGATCGCCGAGATGGCACTCTTCCGCTTAAGCGATGTAACCGGCGAAAAAAAGTACGCAGACCTCGCTGAGTACTTCATCGATCAGCGCGGTAAAGCTCCACTCTATTTTGACATCGAACATCCTACGCCAAAGGGTGCACCATATAAGATCGACTACTATCATCAGGCACACATTCCTGTCCGTGACCAGAACGAAGCAGTAGGTCACGCAGTTCGTGCCATGTATCTTTATAGCGGCATGGCTGATATGGTCGCGAAAACAGGCGACGAGAAACTCTTTACTGCCTGTAAGAATCTCTGGAAAAGCACAGTAGAAGAGAAGATGTACATCACGGGCGGCGTAGGTGCTACTCACTTAGGTGAAGCATTCTCATTCCCGTTTGATCTTCCTAACGATACTAACTACGCAGA
>CAMYXL010000087.1 GCA_947303255.1 uncultured Clostridia bacterium
AGCAGGCTACAAGAGAAGATATCGAGTGTGGTCTCAAGTATGTTAATAACGATGCTTGTTATCCTTCGATCATTGTCGTAGGTCAGATGATCAATGCTATCGAAAGCGGTGAAGTTGATCCTGAGAACGTAACACTTGCTATCACTCAGACGGGCGGCGGATGTCGTGCTACGAACTATGTTGCTTTCCTTAGAAAAGCATTGAAGGAAGCAGGCTATCCGAATATTCCTGTTATCGCCATGTCTGTTCAGGGCTTCGAGAAGAACAGCGGATTTAACGTAACTCCTAGACTTCTTCACGATGCGATAAAGGGTCTCGCATTAGGTGATATGATCTCTACAATGCTTTACAGAGTAAGACCTTACGAGCTTGTTCCGGGATCAGCAAATGCACTTTATTCCTACATCAACAGGATCGGAAGAAAGATGCTCAACAAGGGAGATTTCGAAGATAAGATCTCTCCTAGATATGATGAAGTAATGCCGAATAATTACTTCTCCAAGACTCCTGAAGAGAAGAAAAAGATCAGGGATGTACTTGCAGATATCGATGTTGATATGGAAAATCTTCCAACCATCAAGAGCTATAAGAAATTTATCAGATTTGCAGTAGAGAAGTTTGATAAGCTTCCTCTTCGTGATATCCCTAGAAAGCCTCGCGTAGGCCTTGTAGGTGAGATCCTCGTTAAGTTCCAGCCGGATGCAAACAACAACGCTATCGACGTTATCGAGCAGGAAGGCTGTGAGGGCGTTCTTCCTGGAGTTCTCGACTTCTTCCTTTACTGTTGCCATAACCCGATCTGGTCAGCAGAAAACATCGGTAAGAGCAAGAAGAGTGCATTTGCCAATCAGCAGATCATCAACTTCCTCGAACTTTACAGAAAGCCTATCAATGAAGAATTTAAGAAGACAGGTAAGTTCATGCTCTCCGAGAGGATCGAGGAACTTGCCAAGAAGTCTGCATCTATCTTGAGCTGCGGTAACTTCTGCGGTGAAGGTTGGTTCCTTACGGCAGAGATGGTAGAACTCATTCAGGACGGTGTACCGAATATCATCTGTGCACAGCCGTTCGCTTGTCTTCCTAACCACGTAACAGGTAAGGGTATGATCAAGGAGCTCCGCCGCCAGTATCCTCAGTCGAACATCATTCCGATCGACTACGATCCGGGTGCTTCTGAGGCTAACCAGCTCAACAGAATCAAGCTCATGATCAGTACAGCTCACATGCAGCACGCTAAGAATCAGGAAAAGGTATAAGTATGAGAAAACTTCTATTGGTTGACGGATATTCGATCATGTATCGCTCTCACTACGCGTATGCGGGAAAGGCGATGCTTACGGCACCTGACGGAACTCCTACAGGTGCGATAAGCGGATTTTTCAATTCGCTCTTTAGTGTGATCGACGAGTATAAGCCGACCAATATCTGTGTTACATTTGATGTACACGCAGATACCTTCAGACATAAGCTTTCCGCTGATTATAAAGCTACACGTAAGCCTATGCCTGATGAGCTTAAGGCACAGATGCCGATACTTAAGAACATCCTTGATCTCATGGGTATAGCCCGTGTAGAAAAGGAGACTTTTGAGGCAGATGACCTTATCGGAACCTTATCGAAAATGGCCTCTGAAGCAGGGGACATCACATACATTTATAGTGGCGATCATGATGATTTCCAGCTCATCGACGAAAACGTATCCGTAGTCCTTCCGCAGTCCGGTAAGGGCAAGCCTCCGCGCGTTCTCATCAGCAAGGATGTTTTCGAGGATATGTACGGAATATCACCTGACAGATTTATATATGTTAAGGCTTTGATGGGTGATAATTCAGATAACATTAAGGGTATCGATAAAGTAGGTGAGAAGACCGCTTTTAAGCTTATTCAGGACTATAAGGACATCGAAGGTATCTACGCAAATCTTGATTCGATCAAGGGCGCGCTTCACAACAATCTTGAGGGTAAGGAAGAGCATCTGGCATTGAGCCTTAAGCTCTGTACTATCGTTCGTGACGTTGATATCGATCTGTCTCTTGATGATACCGTTTTGGATATTCAAAAGACACAGGAACTTTGTGATGAGCTTACAAGACTTGCTCTTAAATCCGTCTTGAAAAAACTCGACATGTCTTCAATGAAACCGTCATCCATTGATATATCGACAGGTGACGGCAAGACAAATTTCGGAAGTGCATTCGCTTCTGAGATCGATGAGATATTCAAGAACGGAATCACTATAGAAAACTCTGATGTAAATACCATAAGTAATGCGATTAAAAATGCATATGATGCTCTGTCTGATGAGGACAAGAAGTATCCGTTTTATTCGGTATATTTCTTTGAAGAAAACTCACTTATAGGAATCGTGAAAAGCCCTGTGGTTTATAGCATTTCCAAGGATAGACTCGATGAACTTTTCACTAAGATAAAGGACTATGAGATAAGTGTTCTTCCGTCATCATATTCATATAAGACATCATCAAAATGTTTGTCAGAACCGATCAAAGATCTGAAGAGTATCTTTGATGTTGAGATATGTGCTTATGTTCTTAATGCCGTATCCGGAAATGATGTTAGTTTCGGAACAATATTCGAAAGAACTACGGGAATAATCTTCCCGATCGATTCAGAAAGCACTTCCGGTCAGGTATCCCTTTTCGATATGGAAGATACTGACAAGAAACTTAAGAATGCAGCCGGAGAAGCACTTCTTGTTGCATATGCTGCCAATGTTCAGGCAAGACAGATAGAAGAGAATAAACTCACTAATCTTCTTTACATGATCGAATTCCCGTTGGTATTGACTCTCGACAGGATCGAGCGTAACGGAATGCATGTTTCCAAAGATGAACTTACGAGACTTCATGAAGATTTTAAATCGAGGATCAGTGAGATCGAGAAAAAGATATATGAACTTACAGGAGAGGAATTCCTTATAAGTTCACCTAAGCAGCTTTCAAATGTTCTTTTCGAGAAGCTTGGATTAAAGCACGGAAAGAAGGGTAAGACAGGAGTATATTCAACTTCTGCTGAAGTTCTCCAGAGCCTGTATGACGAGCATCCTGCAATTCCTTATATCATGGAATACAGAGCTCTTACCAAGCTTGATTCTACATATGCCGTAGGTCTTGCGGATAAGATAGAAAATGATGGCAGGATCAGGACAACATTTACTCAGGCAATGACTAATACTGGAAGACTTTCTTCGACTGAGCCAAACCTTCAGAATATCCCTGTAAGGACCAGTGAAGGTGAGAAGATCAGAAATGCATTTACTGCACCTGAAGGAAGAGTTCTTGTCGATGCCGACTATTCACAGATCGAGCTTCGACTTCTTGCCGCTATGTCAGGTGATGAGATAATGTGTGAAGCTTTCAGAGAAGGGCAGGACATTCATAGAAGAACTGCTGCCGGCCTTTTTGGAGTTTCTGAGGAGGAAGTAACATCTTCTCAGAGAGCTGCTGCTAAGACAGTTAACTTCAGTATCGTTTATGGTGTAACAGAGTACGGTCTTTCCCAGGATCTGCATATCAGTTTCCAGGAATCCAAGCACTTTATCGAATCATATAAAAGACAGTTCCCGAAGGTAACTTCGTATCTTGATTCACTTAAGACCAAAGGTGAGGACTTAGGTTATGCAGAGACTTTATTCGGACGAAGAAGATATCTTAACGAACTTCGTTCCCAGAATAAGAACCTTCGTGAGTTCGGTCTTCGTGTTGCTATGAATACACCTATCCAAGGCACGGCTGCAGATATCATTAAGATTGCTATGAACAGGGTAAATAAAGCTCTCGAAGAGAAAGTTCCGACTGCGAAACTTGTTATGCAGGTTCACGACGAACTTATCGTAGAGTGTGATAAGGCAGATGCCGAGACCTGTTCAAAACTTCTCATTGAAGAGATGGAAAATGCCGTTAAGCTTCCTGTTCCGCTCATCGCAGATTGCGGAATCGGTGATACCTGGCTTAAGGCTAAATAAGGAGGAAACATTCAGATGTTCGTATTAGGAGTCACAGGCGGTATCGGAACCGGAAAGAGCACTGTATCAGGCATTCTGAGAGACAGAGGACTTTTGGTTTTAGACGCTGATCAGATATCAAAGGACGTAACTGATGTTGACGGAATCGCCAATGAGGAGATAGCTCAGGTTTTCGGAAACAGGGCTTTAAGAAATAATGCCCTTGATCGTAAGTACATATCTTCCATTGTTTTCAATGATAAGACAAAGCTTGATAAGCTTTCTGCAATTATTCATAAGTATGTTCTGAAGTATATTGCAGACCAGCTCGAAAAAGAGCGCGCAAGGGGAACAAAGTGTGTTGTTCTTGATGTACCGATCCCTGTCGAAAAAGGATTCGTAGATAAGTGTAATCAGATCTGGGTCGTTACATGCGATACTGAGATAAAACTTCGAAGACTTGTTGATCGAGGAATGACATTGGATGATGCAAAAAGAAGGATCGCAATGCAGATGACAGACGAAGAATATCTCAATATCGGCGATTTTGAGATCAATAATTCCGGCTCGTTTGATGATCTTATTGCACGCGTAGAAGAACTCATTAAAGAACAGCTCTATGAGAGAGGTATCAGGATATGATCGCCAAGATACTTGTTATCGTCATGCTCGTATTTTCTTTAGTTATGATCCCTCTTATCTTAATTAAGGCGGATAAGTTTAAGAAGTTCTATTTGGCTTCTGCCGTTGTCTATGTAACAGGAAATCTTCTGATCACTGCTATAGTTTTCTTAAATCCGGATATCCCCTCAATTTTTGCTTTTATATCCGAACTCACCATCTTATTTGTCTTTGGTTTTTCAATGTACATGATCTATAAGCTTGGAAAAAGTGCAGAGGATCTTCAGATAGCTCAACTTGAAGCTGAGCAGAAAAAAAGAGAAGAAAAAACAATAGAATAACCGGTGATGACAAACTCTCAAAAAAAGAGGATAATTAGGCTATCTGATTATGGGGGTGGGAATATATGAGTAAAAAGATGAGCAACATTTTGATCTCTGTCTTGTTTTTGCTTCTGGGTATAGTTCTTTTGATCTACCGTTCCGGACTTGAGAGCAGGATAAAGTTGATCGTTGGTATCGCTATTATTGTTCTTGGTGTTTTCAGGATTATCACAGCACTCATAAAGAATAAGGATGAAGATACTAAATCAGGCACCATCGGTGATTTTATCGTCGGCTTGATACTGGTAGCATTCGGTATTGTTATCCTTGCAATCAATATGGCTTTTGCGATCGTTATCGGTGCATTCTTTATTTTCGCAGGTGTTAGAAGGTTATTGTATTCAGTAAAGACATTTGATAAGAATCCGGGTTGGATAATTGCTTTCATTATCTCGATCCTGATCATAGGAGTGGGTGTCTTCTTCATTATCAAACATGATTTCGCACTCAGCACAGTTATCATTCTTGTCGGAATCACATTGATCGTTTTGGGTATCCAGGGAATCATTGCAGTTCTTTCAAGGAAAAGGAAGAATAAGAAGGCCAATGATAAGATTGAAAAAGATACCAAGACTGAGAAAACTACTAAGTAATTAATTTTATTAACCAAAACAAAAGAAGGGATATCGATTTGATATCCCTTCTTTGTTATTTCAAAATAGTTAGATCAAACATTAAATCTGAAAAGAACAACATCTCCGTCTTTCATGACGTATTCCTTACCCTCAGATCTGACAAGACCTTTTTCTCTTGCTGCAGCATAAGTACCGCAAGCCATAAGATCATCGTAAGCTACTACTTCAGCTCTGATGAATCCGCGCTCGAAATCTGAATGTATCTTTCCTGCTGCCTGAGGAGCTTTTGTTCCGTTCTTGATAGTCCATGCACGAACTTCCTGAGGACCTGCTGTAAGGAAAGAGATGAGACCCAAGAGTTTATATGAAGCCTGGATCATCTTATCAAGACCTGCAGAATCGATACCGAGATCATCAAGGAACATCTGTCTGTCTTCAGGTTCGAGCTGTGAAAGTTCTTCCTCGATCTTAGCGGAAATAACTACGACTTCACTTTGTGTCTTGGATGCGATCTCCTTAACTGTATTTACGTAAGGAATATCAGGATTCTTAATATCGTCTTCGGCGATATTAGCGCAGTAAAGTACCGGCTTCATGGAGATGAGCTGACATTCCTTAGCAATAGGGAATTCCTCCTCATCAAACTCGAGAGATCTTGCAGGCTTTTCTTCTGAGAGGCAAGCATAGATCTTTTCGTATACTGCAAGAATCGGAGCATAAGACTTGTCTCCGCCTTTCATCATCTTCTGAGTCTTTTCAATACGCTTTTCCATTATCTCCATATCAGAGAGGATAAGCTCGAGCTCGATAGTCTCGATATCACGCTTAGGATCAGCACCGCCGTCTACGTGTACGACATTTGTATCATCGAAGCAACGAACAACATGAACGATCGCATCAACTTCTCTGATATTGGAAAGGAACTTGTTTCCTAATCCTTCACCCTTGCTTGCACCTTTAACAAGTCCTGCAATATCAACAAATTCAATGATAGCAGGAGTATATTTCTGAGGATCATACATCTTGGCAAGCTCGTCAAGTCTGGAATCCGGTACAGATACGACACCTACATTAGGTTCGATAGTACAGAACGGGTAGTTTGCAGATTCAGCACCTGCTTTAGTGATCGCATTAAAAAGTGTACTCTTTCCAACATTAGGAAGACCTACGATACCGAGTTTCATTATTAATCCCTCCGAAAAATATACCTATTAAATACAACAACGTATTCTAACACATATATTATTCTTTTCAAACTTGATGAAAATGAAATATATCTGAAAATCAACGCCCTGTTTTCAATGCTTTTGGGGATTTTGCGACGAAATTGTCGGTTTTTGTTTTTTTTGTCGATTTTTAAGGCTTCCTGAATTGCTATCATGCAAAAAAGCGAGGTGATCTAAATGGCTAAAATAGTTACGGGAAAGGTATATTCAGCATTTGCAGACGGCTTAAACGGAGAACCAGTTGTAATTGAAGTATCGATTACCCCCGGACTTCCATCCTTTGATATCATCGGATTGTGTGATGCATCGATAAGAGAGTCAAAAGGAAGGATACTGACTGCGATTAAAAAGTCAGGCTTTGGCATTCCAAAAGGACACATCACAGTAAGCATTTCACCTTCGTTTATCAAAAAGACGGGTTCCGGTTTTGATCTTCCGATCGCGATTGGTGTACTTATGACTTCTGGATTGATCCCGGGATTAGACAGCCTGAGGATATTTGCGAGTGGTGAACTTGCTTTAAACGGTGAAGTTCATGGTACTCCGGGTGCTGTTATGAGAATATCATCAATCAAGAAATCCACTTTTGATGCATGCTTTATCCCTTGTGAAGAGCGAGACAGCGCAGCCTGCTGCGGCCAGGAATGTATCTTTGTTTCTGATCTCCGTTCTGTATGCGGCCACATATCTATGTATGATTTCAGATCGCGGATACCGACAATTCCGGTTTTTGATGAAAAAGATAAGGAAGTCCTTGATTTTTCTGTATTGAAAGGCCAGGAAAAGGCTTCAAGATCAGTTTTCTTGTCAGCTTGCGGTTGGCATAACATTCTCCTGATAGGCAGCAGTGGTTCCGGTAAGACCACGGCGGCCAGGATCATACAGGGACTAATGCCATCTTTGGATCAACGTGAATTAAAGGATGTCTTTATGCTCAATAACTCTATCGGTCTTGAATCCGCGATATCGGCATCATCTTATGAAAGACCATTCAGGACAGTCACGCCTTCTTTGAATCTGACTGGTCTGATAGGATCTGCCAACGGATTCAAGCCCGGTGAGATCAGCCTTGCGAATCACGGTGTATTGTTCGTTGATGAACTGTGTGAATACAATACCAGGTTTATTGATATGATGCGAATTCCAATGGAAGACAGATATGTTGAATTGAAAAAAGGAGGAAAAGAAATGCGCTTTCCTTCCGACTTTCTGTTTGTAGGAGCTACAAATCCATGCAGATGCGGACTTTGGCTTGAAAAACCCAGTAAATGCACTTGTTCCAAATCAGTTCGTGACGGATATCTAACCAAGATATCAGGACCCTTTTCTGATCGACTGGATATAGTTACCGAGATGTATCAGGTTGATGCCGCAGGTCTAAAAGAATCTGTATCGTCTGTTAATGAGAGGAAGAGCAGAGAGCTTAGAAGCAGGGTAAAGACATGCTGGGAGATACAAAGAGAAAGGTATAAGAACACTGATAAGCCTTATGCACTTAACGGCAGTTTTGACAGTGAGAATCTTTCTGAAGTACTGAGAGCAGATGCGAAGGTAATAGATTATGCTTCCAAAGCAGCGTCAATTGGTGGTTACTCGGTCAGAAGTTTTAAACGTCTTTTAAAGGTGGGTAGGACTATAGCCGATATCGAAGAGAGAAAGGATATGAAAGAAAGCGATATCGCTGAAGCAATGAGTTACAGATTCAGGAGTAAATTATGACAGATCTTTCTAAAATGTTTTGGGCTTCATGTTTCTATGAAGGATACATAACTAACAAAGATACAAATGAACTGCAGAAACTTGGACTGATAAAGAATTTTACTGATTTTATAGATCCGAATGCTTTGAGTAATGCGATTCATTCAGACATATCTCCGATGCTTAAGACTAAACTTGAGCAGATATTGAAGCATTATCCCATCATCGAAAACAAAGCAAGGAAATATGTTGAGGATTGCAAAGCCGCTGATATTTTTACGGTTACTTGTAATGATGAAGACTATCCTTCATATTGGAAACTTTTAAGCGGAATGCCTAGGATGGTGTTTTGCAAGGGTGACCGAAAGATCCTTAAGACATTGGATCAGGGATGTTGTGCTATTGTTGGATCCAGAGATCCGAGCGGATATGCATTGACAGCGACAGCTGATATTGTAAAAGATCTGGTAAATAAACAGATAACGATTGTTTCAGGCATGGCCAACGGTATAGACCGTCAGGCACATCTCGTAGCTCTTAACAACAAAGGGAAGACCATCGCATTTCTGGCCGGAGGACCCGATAATATCTATCCATGGAATAACAGGGATATCTATGAGATGATGTGCCGAAACGGATTGATTATATCTGAGATGCCTCCGGGAACCAAAGCCCAAAGACAGTATTTCCCGTCTAGAAATAGGCTTATATCAGCCATTTCTGATGTATGTCTGATCATGGAGGCAGGAATTCACAGCGGAACTTTACATACAGCTTCATTTGCGGCCGCACAGGGAAAAGGCGTATATGTCCTTCCTAATACTATTTATAGTGAGAACGCCATGGGCGGATTAAGGCTCATCTTAGATGGGGCCAATATATTGCTTGGATCTGAAGATGTGATCAATGATATAGCTGAATGCAGTTTTTACAGGCTTTTGGGTAGTGAACCTGAAGAAAACAGAAGTTTGATGCTCTTCAGTAAAGACCCGTCCGAACTAGATGATGAAGATTGGAAGAAGGTAATTATCAATGAACTTGGAACGAAACCGCAAACTTCAGATGATTTATCGACTCGCATAAACATACCGTTTTATAGACTATCTGCCTTACTTTCTGAACTGGAGATGGATGGCAAGGTTGAACAAACTCGCGGAAAATTTCTTTTGACAATCACGAAACATTGAAGTATATGTATTATTTGTATGATTATTTTTGTGCTAGGTGAATTGTTATGGCGAAATATTTGGTAATTGTTGAGTCTCCGGCTAAAGCTAAGACTATTGGCAGATACCTCGGTAAAGATTTTAAGATTGCTGCATCGGTTGGTCATATAAGAGATCTTCCGGCCGCTACGCTTGCTGTTGATATTAGAAATGGTTATAAACCTATCTATATTAATATGCGCGGTAAAGAAAAGATAATTAAAGAATTAAAGCAGCTCAGTAAAGAAGCTGATTTTGTATATATCGCAACCGACCCGGACCGTGAGGGTGAAGCAATAGCATGGCATATAGCTAAGACGTTGAATATCGATCTCGAGTC
>CAMYXL010000088.1 GCA_947303255.1 uncultured Clostridia bacterium
ACATCCTTGATCCTGTTATCCAAATGTGAATCCAGAACATCTCTTCTGCGCTTTGCTTCCTTGATCTCCTGTGCTTCTTCAACAGTCCTGCTGCCCAAGTACTCTGAGTCATAAGTCATCTTCTTGTTCGGCATATATTTGATCCCGAACAGGTCATCATTCACCGCAAAGAATGCACTGATGTCTGACAGGATCGGGTTAGACGAAGTCTTGTTGTTAGCCTGGATTCCGGTTGGTTTATCGCCTTCTCTGTGGAACGTATCTTTGGTGTTCTGCTTCGTGTCGTTAACCTCAAGTGCCTGGTTAATAAACTGTCTTACGAGCATCACGAAAGTCTTCTTTGTATCCGAGATTCCGTTATAGATCGGAACCCAATTCGGGTCGTCCTTTATCTGCTCAAGTTTGCGAGGATTTTTCCTGTTCGCCGACACATAATCCGTAATGCTGTTCGTGAGATAAAAACACCTCATCTTGTTATAGTAATGCCTCGGATTCTCAGGCTCTCTTTTAAGAAGCTCGTCGTTGATCGACTGTGCTGCTTTATAGCGACCCCAGCTGATCAAATGATCAACTGACTCCACGCACACATCAAGATCTTCTTCATCTGACGCCACAGTATGTCCGCAGAAAGCACACTCCAACATCTTCTTGACCGAGCTGTAACGCATTATTCCGCCGCATCTTTTGCACACCTTCTGCTCCATCAGTCTCCGCCTCCGATCCTAAGGTTGTTTTCGATCTTTCTGATCTTGTCCAGGAGTTCTTTTTGTTCCTTATCAGTAGCCTTATATTTCTCGATATCAGATGTGAGTTTTTGCTCTTCTTCTGTGCCTTGTTCCTGCTTTTTGATCCTGCTTCTTTTTCGAAGAAGAGAAAGAAGCATAGTTACTATGACCCAGCCGATCAAAGTAGCGACCAAAGCAACACCGACACTTGCCGTTACATCCAAGAAAAGGTGCGCCAAAAAGTACGTAGTAAATCCGAAGAGGAAGATCGCGATCGGAAACGCGAACATGACCGAGACCACTCTGTCATACAGATCCTCGGAAGGCTTCTCAATATCAACAGCATAGTATGGACCGCCATGGTGCCTGGTCCTGGTACTCGCTTTTTGGAGATTCTTACTAAGCTCCACATTCGTCTCGGAATCCTTCAGTTCATCTTCCATATCGATCACCGTAATTGCGGTTTCACAATACTTCCTGATATCATCCGGGAGGCTGCTGCTCTCAGAAGGAAGGATGGTCTTAAGTTCGTCCCACCTCTTGTTATTCATTATCGACTCGAGAGTCTCTTTTTTATGCTTGGCGGTTCCGAGAAGGATATGAGTCTCCATCATCTTCTGCTCAAAAAGAATATCTCTCAGCACAAAATACGGATTGTCCGGTTCCTTCTTGATGAGCTTATCCAACACATGCTTCGCGTCATCAAAACGCTTTGCTCGCATGAACTCATCCACCGTGTCCATGGACTGCGGTTTATTGTCGACTCCGGGCTTGTGAATTATTCCGCAGAAGCTGCACTCATAAAAACCTGTCGTACTGTTAAACTTCAGATCAGCACCGCAGGTAGAACATGTCTTCCTTACTTCCATAAGAACTCCAAACTTTTCCCGCCGTAGCAATACATACCCAACAGTTCCATTATAGCCCATAGCAAATCATTATCGATACAACAAACCTTGCCTTTTGCCCTGCGATAAATCCGACTATTTTGTTTTTCCAACCTTAAGCCGCATCCTCATTTTCAGAAAAAAATAAATCCAACCTTATGTTGTATCTAAGGCATGTGCCTTTTTCTCTTTTCCAACCCAGGGTTGGATTTCCTTGTAATTAAGGCCGGATCCGGAAGATAAAAAGGGTAATAAGACTGATCTTGAACACAAAAATCCAACCTTAGGTTGCATTCTCATTATCTGAAAAAAATAAATCCAACCTTAGGATGCAGAAGCAAAATACGCCCTTTCCTTTTTTCAAACCCTGGGTTGGATTTCCTTGAGATCATGACCGTATCCTGAAGGTAAAAGGAGAGTTAGACCAGATCTTGGTGACAAAAATACAACCTTAGGTTGGAAATAATTTCCCCGGATTTTGCAGACACAACTTTAGGTTGGAAAAATTAAAAATCCAACCTGTTTCTGAAGTTTCGCACAAAAAAATTGTCCCGCCGAAGCAGGACAACTTTTCGGTTAGTTATATATGCCTTAGTCGATGTACTCAAAATTTGAAGCTTCATCGACTGAGTTCACGATCTCAATATCCACCATGGAATCCACCGTTCCGTCACCGCGGACTACAACGAGTGTGTAATCGCCTGTTGCGATATCGGTCGGAAGGTCTGTCTTACACCAGTATTCATATCCGATTACTGTATTGCAAGCAGAACCTTCAAACTCTGCTACTGCAAGGCTGGTGTCCCAAGCATACTCATCATTCTTATCGAAAATATACAGTTTGATCGTTTGTCCTACCATAGTCTCATCGCTGATCAAGAATTCGACTGTTAATTCAGAACCTGCAACTATCGGCGAATAATCTACCCATTCGATAACTGATGTGTAGCAATACAAATCACTGACCCATGCTGTTTCAACATCCGCAGACTTCATGACTCCTCTTTCGGTCTTGCTTGCCTCATCCGGATTTCCGAAAAGGTTAGGATTTTCAGGAACGCTTTTTGCAGGTGCTTCAGAAGTTGTTGTGGTTTCTTCTGTTGTAGTCTCTGTTGTTGTCTCCTCGGAAACCGGCGCGGAACTTACGGATGTGTTAGGGTTTGTTGTCTTTGTTGCGCATGCTGCGAGCATGATTGATACAGCCAGGAAGGCTGCGGCGATTGCTGTCTTTTTCATGATTTTTATATCTCCTTATTCCAATAAAAAATGTATCTATCTTGAGCGATCTTCCTATCCCTTTTTTCGCTCACACTTAATAGACGAAGCAAAATTTTACTCCGTTGCATGTCTTATGAAAAAAGTCATGAGATCAATAGTCGGTTACGTCAAAACGCCTGTCTTTGTAGTAGAAATCACGGTCGGCTTCTGTGATCTCTCGGACGACTCGACAAGGATTTCCTACTGCGATCATGTTGTCAGGGATGTCTTTGGTGACCACACTGCCGCCTCCGATGACAACGTTATTGCCAATGGTGACTCCAGGCATGATGCAGGTGTTGCCTCCGATCCAGACATTGTCGCCGATGGTGATGTCGATACCGTATTCGTAGCCTGAATTTCTGCTGTCAGGATGGAGCGGATGCCCTGCAGTGTAGATAGCTACGTTAGGTGCGATCTGCACGTTCTCGCCGATGCGGACTTTGCCTACATCGAGGACGATGAAGTTGTAGTTCGCAAAGAAGTTCTCACCGATCTCGATGTTGTAACCGTAGTCGCAGTGGAATGGTGCTTCGATGTTGATGTAGTCTCCGGTCTTGCCGAGGATCTCCTTGATGAGCTTTGTCTTTTCCTCGGTCTTTTCAGGCGGGAGGTTATTATATTTGTATATCTTTTTCTTACATTCCATACGCTCTTCGGCAAGGCCGTCAAGCCATGCTTTGTACGGAAGATTTTTAAGCATTCTTTCTTTGTGATCCATTAGTCTTTGCCCTCGACTTTTTTCTTTCAATTATAGCATTCGGCTTTTGCTCTTTGAGGGAAAACAGAATGAGAACAAGGGCAAGAATGAATGTCTCGGAAAAGCAGATTACCATCACGTGGGTAAGAAGATAACTTCCCGGAAGGCCACTGGATTTGCCGTTGGTCATGAGGGCGATCTTGATGTCGCGTATCAATTGTTTTCGAACAAGAGGATCCACGGAACTGATAACGATGTTCCGGTATTCATTTTTGTCTGGGACGCAGTAGACGATCAGGATATCCGTGTCGAGGACGAAGACTTTGCTGTGGGAGATGTGGGTGCCGTTCAAGCCGTGATCGTAGCCAAAGACGGCTGCGGCTGAATTAATGCCGTTATTGTAGGTCAGCCACATGTTCTCGTGGAGGTAGTAATATGCTTCTCTCATGGTCTGATACTCGACGACCTCTCGGGGCATCATCGGCTTTTGGGTGTACTCGGCACCCGAGCCGTAAGGGGCCTGATAGAAGAGCACCCGGGAGAAGTCAAGATCGATGTATCTTTGGGCTTTACCGCTGTTCATGGCGGATATGCCGCTTTTCGCGTTGTACTTTTCCATGATCTCAAAGATCGCCGTTTCAACATCCGGGTGCTCAGACTTAAGGTCCAGGAGCCAGCCGGCCCATCCGATTGTGTCGTGCTGGATAAATACGTACGACTCTTCGTCCTTGAGCGGGTATTGGTATTTAACGGTGATCTTTGTGTCGTGATTTGTATTGTTCGCGCTTATTGTTTTGCGGTTGTCCTCGATGAACGAGGTCACATATGCGTATTCGCGCCTGGACAGTTCAAAGGAGGCCGTTACGTTGTTGTCATCGTCAAGAGTTTCGATGACGTATGACAATCCTTTTTTGTATGCTCGAAAAACATAGTCGTGCTCATAAGGATAGTAGTGTTCCCTGTACTCCATAAACTCCGGAAGAACTTCGAAAGTTTTGCTTCGGTCATTACGGATGACAACGCCCAGGTTGAGCGCGAAAGTGATGATGTATAAAGCAACTGCTGTGCGGATGAACCATTTATTCAACATACGAAACACCCCCTTGTACTCACATGGTACAAGGGGGCGTGAAAGCCGTATATTGTTTTCGAATAACTTACATAAAAACGAAGACAGATTGCAGGAATTGTTACTCGACCGGAGTGATGGTATAAGTCTTGCCTTCGACTTCTATGCTCGTGATGCCTGAGACGGAACTGAACAAAGTCTCGGAAACGTAGTTAAACTTGTCAGGGGTCTCGCCTGCTTCGATGGCCTCGATGAGTGCCTGGACACGAGGACCGTGCAGAGGGTTACACTCGGCGATGCAGGAGATCTTTCCGATCTTGGCGTACTCGAGAGCTTTGATGTTGATGCCGTCGAAAGACACGACCATGATCTCACCGTTATTGATGTCGGAGCCGACGACTTTGCCGGCAGCTTCGAGGGTGTCGATGGCACCGATGGCTTCATTGTCGTTCTCGCAATAAACGATGTTGATGTTGTCGTACTTTTGGAGAAGATCGGCCATAACTTCACGGCCTTTTGTCTCGGTAAAATCACCGCTGACTTCATCGAGAAGGTCCCAGCCGTATTCCTTTACTGCCTCGGAAAGACCTTTGGATCTTCCGATCTGTGCGGTGGATCCGATGGAGCCCTGGATGTTTACGATGTGGATGTCTTCAGGAGCCACGCCGATCATGGTCGTATAATCGTGGATCCATGTTGCCATCTTCTTACCTTCCAGTTCGAAGTCGGAACCGACCCAGCAGGAGTACAAAGTCTTGTCTGTCGTATCGACTCTTCTGTCGACCAGGATCACCGGGATGCCGGCGTCTTTTGCTTCGTTAAGAACGGTGTCCCAACCTGTCTCTGTTGCAGGTGCCAAAACGATGTAATCAACTTCCTGCTGGATGAACATTCTGATCGCCGTGATCTGGTTGGACTGCTTTTGCTGACCGTTCTTGTATATAAGGTTATAGCCGTTTTCTTTGGACAGTGCGGAAAGCATGGATTCAGTGTTGGTGCTTCGCCAGTCTGATTCCGCACCAAGCTGTGAAAAGCCGACAGTGATCAGCTTCTCTTCAGTAGAATTCTCAGTCATGCTTTCTTCAACGACACTGCTCCTGCAGGAGACTAAAAGCGTCACCAACAGGAGCAGTACTGCCGCTATTACGGCTCTAGTTTTCATCAAAACGACCTCTCGTTTTTTTCTTATGATTTGAGTGCTCTCTTTCTTTGTCTCATGACGACACTCTGGATCAAAAGGAAGATACAAAGCATCGCTGCGATCGTGATACCTGTCCACCATGCCTGATCAAGACCTGCTGATGACACGATGTTCTGAATGGTACTAAGTGAGAGAACTCCAAACAGTGTTCCGATAATGTTACCGACACCGCCTGACAACATCGTTCCGCCTATGATGGAAGAAGCAATGGCGTTCATCTCCATGCCCATCGCATGGCTTGCTGAACCTGAACCTACGTGAAGGAAGTAAACATATCCGCCGATACCTGCAAGTGTGCTGCAGATGAGGTGCGAGAAGAACTTTGTCCTCTTGACGTTAATTCCCAACATAAGTGCGCTTTGCTTATTTCCGCCGACAGCATAGAACGATCTGCCGAGTTTTGTATAGCGAAGTACTAAGAACAATATTATCACAAGAACGAGAGCCACAACTACACCTATTTCGATGTATGCAGGAACGTAGATTCCTTTTCTGTTATATGATCCCATTCCCGGAACTGTGATCCTCGTCTGCTTGAGATTGAGGAATGCCTGATTGTTCTCAACGTTGAACGGTTTTGTGTTGATGATGGTCGTCATACCTCTTGCGAAGAACATTCCCGCGAGAGATACGATGAACGGCTGGATATCAAGATAAGCTACGAGGAGACCTTGTACGATACCGTATGCAAGTCCGATCGCGAGTGCGATAAGGAATGATCCGATGATGCTTCCGTTATGGAAGTCGAGATATACCGCACAGCTCATGGATACGAGTGCGACAACGCCGCCGACCGAAATATCTATACCTCCGCTTATCATTACGATGCTCATTCCGCAGGCGGTGATAATGAGGGCTGCATTGGAGTTTAGGATGTTGAACAACATCTGAGGCTTTGTAAATCCGCCGCCCTGGAAAATGATCGCTCCGATGTACATCAGAAAGAAGATCACTACCGTTATGATAAGCAGGAGGTTAGTATCACTCATCCTGTTAAACAGGTTGCCTTTAATTAGTTTTTTCTTACTCATTTTGCAGCCTCCTTTCTACCCTTACCGGAAGCAGAGATCTTCGCGAATAAGCCGGAGAAATATGTTCTGACTGCAGGAGCAGAAAAGATAACCAGAAGGATAACTACGACAGCCTTGTAAGCTGAGAGTGCATCCGACTGAACGTTGAACTTATAAAGTGTGGTGGTAAGGAACTGGATAACATATGCTCCGAGGATAGAAGACCACATGTTGAACTTACCGCCTGACAGTGCGTTACCTCCGAGAGCAACGGCGAGGATCGCATCCATCTCGATGTCCTTCGCGATAACGGAATAGTTGATCGTGGAGATTCGGCTTACCTTGATGAGAGCAGCAACTGCAACGCAAAGACCAAGGATAACGAATGTAAGGAACTTGATGAATGTAGGATTGATACCGTTGAGTTTTGAAGAACTCTCGTTGATACCTACTGCCTGTGTATAAAGTCCTAAGTTGGTGAACTTAAGTACGAGTACTATGACGATGATACATGCGATAACGATGAACACCGTTGTCGGGATCGGGATACCCGGAATGAATCCGCCGAAGTATTTGAACTTAGGATCAGGAACGATAGGAAGTTCGTTGTTGTTGATCCATGCTGCGATCGAACGTCCCGCAGTAAAAAGTATGAGAGTTGCGATCATCGGTTGGATCTTGAATATCGATACCAGTGCGCCGTTAAACGCACCGCAGAGCATGCCTACTACACAAGCTACAAGGAATGCGACGATGATAGGTGCCTGGATAGTCTCAGGTCTCGTGTTGGTTCCGCAGAGTACGCGAAGCATAGCTGAACCAGCGATGGCGATGGTAGCGCCTACGGAGATATCCTGTCCGCCTGATGCTGCCGTAACGAGTGTCATTCCTATTGCGAGGATGGCGAGCTCAGAGCCGTAGTCAAGGATCGTAATTAAGGATCCTGACAGGACCGGATCGCCGCTGTTGTTCGTGCCGAGAGTCACTTTGAAAAATCCCGGATCCACGATCAGGTTGACGACCGCGAGGAGCAGCAGCGCCATTATCGGGATGAACATCTGATGTCCCGTTATCTTTTTTATCATGCTTTTGCCCATCTGTTATTCGCCTCCTGCAATCGTGCTCATGATCTTGCTCTGTGTAAGGTCGTCACCCGTGAGTTCCCCGACGACCTTGCGGTCACGCATTACGACAAGCCTTGAACAGGTTCGAAGCATCTCGTCTGTTTCAGATGAGATAAACGTGACGCTCATTCCCTCGGAAGCAAGTTCCAGAACGAGTTTTTGAATATCAACTTTTGTTCCGACGTCGATACCTCTTGTAGGCTCGTCGAGGATCAGATATTCAGGGTGCATCAAAAGCCATCTCGCGAGGATAACTTTCTGCTGGTTTCCGCCCGACAGCGACTTTATCGGAGTATCGCTTGAGGCAGTCTTGATATTGAGTTTTTTGATGTATTCATCTGCAAAAGCTTCGGCCTGTTTTTTCGAAAAAGGTCGGAAGAAACCTTTTAATACCTGCAAAGCCATGATGATGTTGTCGCGGACTGACAGGTCACCGATTATGCCGTCGACTTTTCGGTCTTCAGGAAGGTATGCGATGCCGTTTTTCATGGCGTCCAGAGGCTTACTGATCTTGACCTCTTTGCCGTGCATCTTGACCTTGCCCTTGAGGACTCTGTCGGCGCCGAAGATCGCTCTGACGCACTCGCTTCGGCCGGATCCGAGAAGACCCGTGAAACCGTTGACCTCACCCTTTTTGATGTAGAAATCGAACGGCTTTATGCCTGCATCACTTTGAAGTTCCTTTGCCTCGAAAACTCTCTCGTCTTTGTTCTCGCCGCTATATGTTCCCTGCTCGCCTTTGATGTCGCTCAGGTCATCCATCTCTTTACCGAGCATCGTCGCAACAAGCTTGACTCTCGGAAGATCTTTGATCTCATATTCACCGACAAACTGACCGTCGCGAAGAACAGTAATCTTGTCGCAAACTTCGTACACCTGATCCAAAAAATGTGTTACGAAAATGATTCCGACTCCGAGCGCCTTAAGGTCTCTCATGAGTCCGAAAAGTTTCTCAACTTCCTGCTCGTCAAGTGACGACGTAGGCTCGTCGAGAATGAGGACTTTACAGTCCATGTCAACTGCTCTCGCGATAGCGACCATCTGCTGCACCGCGATGGAACAGCTCGCCAGCTGCTGTGTTGCTCTGGCAGGAATATCAAGCTTTTGGAGCAGCTTGTCCGCATCGGTATTCATCTTCTTCCAATTCGTGATCTGGCTACTGCCGCGACCGATATAGATATTCTCGGCAACAGTCAGATTAGGACACAGCGTGATCTCCTGATAAACGGTACTGATACCCAGGTTCTGCGCGCTTTGCGGCGAGCGGATGGAGACATTGTTCTTGTCGCCCAGATTGATGGTTCCGCTGTCCTTGGAATAGACGCCGGTAAGTACTTTTATGAGTGTGGATTTTCCGGCTCCGTTCTCACCCATGAGCGCATGGATCTCACCTTTGTTGAGCGTGAAATCCACGTTCTGCAGAGCTTTTACGCCCGGAAAAGACTTATTGATGCCGCGCATCTCAAGTATTCTGTTATTATCCACGGGTTATACCTCTTTTTCTGTTTTAAAAAACGCAGTGCGGGCTGTCCTAATGGATTCCTCCGCACCGCGTCCTTAACATAACGAATAGTTATTAGATTCCGTATTTATCTACATCTTCCTGTGTGATGGAGCCGGCATCAAAGCCCTTCTCTTCCATGATTACAACCTTCTCTGCAGGAGCCTTACCTGCTTCGAGATCCTTGATGATCTGATCGAGGTAGCTAGCCTGGAAAGGATTGCACTGTCCGTCGTAGTTCCAGTTGCCTGCGAGGAGTTCTTCGAGAGCCCACTTGTTGCAGTCAAAGCCCATAACGATAACGTCCTTGCCAACACCGTGAGAGATACCTGCTGCGTCCAAAGCTGCAACTGCACCCTTAGCCATATCGTCGTTCTCTGCATAGATTACGTTGAATGGTGTGCCTGCATCGATAACGGACTGAACGATCTGCTGAGCCTTCTCTGCGTTCCACTCAGCTGTCTGCTGCTTAA
>CAMYXL010000089.1 GCA_947303255.1 uncultured Clostridia bacterium
CATCTCATTAATCTCATCGGAAAGTATACTCCGTCTGAGATCATCTATAACGAGTCATTTGAATCAACTAAGATATTTAAGGCTCTTAAGACTTACTTCCAGACAGCTTTTACTTCAAAAAATGACAGATTCTTCTCATCTGCCAGATCTGTAGAACGTAAGAATGAAGGCAAGAGTGCAGTTAACATCGACCAGTTTAAAGATCCTGAACTTGTAAACTGCGCTGCCGGCGGCCTTTTGAACTATGCTGATGAGACTCAGGCAGGTAAGATCTATCATCTTGATGCTCTTAATGTTTTCAAGATATCAGATACGATGGAACTGGATTATTCCACCAGAGCCAATCTCGAATTGACTTCTACCATCAGATCTAAGTCCAAAAAGGGTTCACTTCTTTGGGCTATCGACAGAACAAAGACTGCGATGGGAGGCCGTCTCATCCGTAAATGGGTCGAAGAACCTCTCGTACATGTCTCTTCTATCAATGCGAGACTTGATGCCGTTCAGGAAGCTTATGATAAGTTCATGCCAAGACAGGAGATCATTGAAGCACTGTCCGGTCTTTACGATATCGAGCGACTCATTTCCAGAGTCGCTTTGGGAAACTGTAATGCCAGAGAACTTATCTCACTTAAGTATGCTTTGGGTAAGATCCCGTACATAATCGACCGTACGAAAGAGTTTTCGAAAGGCGTATTCAGACAGATAAATCAGGATCTTGATCCTCTTACTGATGTCTATGAGATCCTTGACGCTGCTATCGCGGAAGAGCCGCCTATCGGCATCAAAGACGGCGATATCATCAAGAAGGGTTATTCCAAGGAATGTGATGAACTTGCCGAGATTTCATCGAATGCCAAGGCTTTCATCATGAAACTCGAAAACGATGAGAAAGAAAAGACCGGCATCAGGACTTTGAAGATCGGCTATAACAAAGTCTTCGGTTACTATATCGAAGTCAGCAAGAGTTTTGCTGAGCAGGTTCCTGAGCACTACATAAGAAAACAGACTCTCGTAAATGCCGAAAGATACATTACGCCTGAGATCAAGGAACTGGAGGATAAGATCCTCGGAGCTTCCTCAAAGCGTAACGCGCTCGAGTACGAGATCTTCTGCGACATCAGACAAAAGGTATCAGATCAGCAAAGAAGGATATTCGCGACTGCCAAAGCAGTCAGTATCCTCGACGTCATCACGTCACTTGCTGAACTCGCATCCACAGACAATTATGTAAGACCTAAGGTCGATGATTCCGAGGTTATCGAGATCGAGGAGGGAAGACATCCAGTTGTTGAGCAGATGCTCAAGAACGAGCGTTTCGTTCCGAACAATACTGACCTTAATTCCAAGGATAGGCTTATGGTCCTCACAGGTCCTAACATGTCCGGTAAATCCACTTACATGAGACAGATCGCACTCATCGTTCTTCTGGCTCAGGTAGGTTCATTCGTTCCTGCCAAGTCCGCTCATATCGGTCTCGTCGACAGGATCTTTACAAGGATCGGTGCTTCTGATGACATCTCCCTCGGTCAGTCAACCTTCATGGTCGAGATGAGTGAAGTTTCCAATATCCTTAATAATGCTTCTCGAAAAAGCCTGCTGCTCCTTGATGAAGTCGGCAGAGGAACCAGTACATATGACGGATTATCCATCGCATGGGCTGTTATCGAGTACATAATCGATCCAAACATCCTTTATGCAAGGACGATCTTTGCGACACACTATCACGAATTAAACCAGCTTACAAAACTCAATCAGGGAGTGTTCAATTGCCACGTAGATGTCAAAGAGAAGGAAGATGGAGTAGTATTCCTTCATAAGATCGTCTCAGGCGGAACATCTGACAGTTACGGTATTGAAGTTGCCCGCCTCGCAGGTATCCCTGATGATGTTTTAAGACGAAGCAAAGCTATCCTCTCCGAACTTGAGAGGATCGGCAATTTCAAAGTAAATGCTAACGTAGATATCGAAAATGGCGATAAGGTACCTACTGCCAAGGCCATGCCTGGACAAGACTCACTATTCAATCCGGAAAATGTCTATTATCAAAAAGAAGACAAGCTCCGTAAACATATTAGAGATATAGATATCACTAAGATCACGCCTCTTGAAGCCATGAACATTCTTTATGAGCTGACAGAGATAGTTAGCAAGGAGAATCAAATTGAGTAGGATTGAAGTTTTAGATAAAAAGACCGCCAACGCCATCAAAGCCGGTGAAGTTATCGAGCGTCCTGTTTCCGTTGTTAAGGAACTTTTCGATAATGCCGTAGACAGCGGAGCTGATAGGATTACAGTAGAATTCAAAAACGGAGGAATCTCTCTTATCAGAGTTTCCGATAACGGAATAGGAATGGATAGGGAAGATGCCGAAAAGGCATTTCTTATTCATGCAACATCAAAGATAAGAACCATAGATGATCTTTCATCACTATCGTCAATGGGTTTTAGAGGAGAAGCTCTTCCTTCGATAGCCGCTTGTTCCGTTGTAGAACTTGTGACCAAGCAGGCAGATTCATCTGTCGGTACGAAGATCACATATGATGACGGAGAACTTAAGGGAGTAGAAGAATGCAGTGCTGATAACGGAACGGTAGTTACAGTTAAAGATCTCTTCTATAACACTCCGGCCAGATATAAATTTCTGAAAAAAGACTCAACTGAAGGAATGTACATCTGTACTCTTGTTGAAAAACTTGCGATCGTTAATCCGCAGATCACAGTCAAACTCATCAAAGACGGAACAATGATCTTATCAACTCCAGGTAACGGATCCATGCTTGATACGATCTATTGTATATACGGAAAACAGATAGCCAATCAACTGGTTCCTGTTGAATATACTTACGAGAACATAAGAGTATCTGGTTTTACTTCAAAACCTGATCTTATAAGGAGCAACAGAAGCCTTCAGTTATTCTACGTAAACGAGAGAACAGTAAAATGCTTAACCGCTCAGGCTGCTGTTGAAGAAGCATACAGAAACAGCGTCATGAAGGGTAAATTCCCAGTATGTTTTCTTAACATCTACGTTGAACCATCAAACGTTGACTGTAATATCCATCCGCAGAAGATCGAAGTAAAGATCTCGAATGATTCTTCCTTGTTCAGAGCTGTTTATCACGGCGTTAAGAATGCTCTTGAATCATTGCGTCCAAAACAGGAAGAGATCAAAGATGAGATCTTCGAATATATTGATGAAAAACAAGATCTTTCCTCTATTAAGCCGAAGGAAGAAACTTATGAAAGACATACTACGGCAGGGGAAACTTTCAGAGATCTCGAAAAAGTTTCAAAGCCTTCACAGGTTGAGATCAGAGCAGCAAATAACATCTTGAATATCTTATCCGGAATCGATTCTGTAGAAGAAGATAAAGAAGAGCCTACTGAGAAAGAACCTGAGTTTATCGAACCGGTCGTTAGTACTTCCGAAGTTTTTAATCAAAAGAGAAATTCAGATATTGAGATCCTTTTGAATTCCAAGATCGTTGGTGCATTGTTTGCTACATTCATAGTATTCCAATCTAATGATTGTGTTTATCTTTTGGATCAGCATGCTGCACATGAGCGTGTTTTGTATGAAGAATTCTTAGCTAAGGCTTTGGCAAAAGAATGCGAAAAAGATTTCGTTGAGACTCTTCTTGTTCCTGATATTGTTTCTTTGTCATCAGCAGATTATGTTTTTGCTTTGGATCACAAGGACGAATTTAAGAAATACGGATTTGATATTGAAGCAATGGGTGACAGGGAGATCGCAATTCGTACCATACCGTCAGTTAAGAATATGGTCATTAAACCTTCAGTTATGTTTAATGATCTTTTGGATGATCTTAAGAAGGATCTTCCTGTTGGAGATAACGCGTGGTTTTTGAAGATTGCTACTGCGGCTTGTAAGGCAGCCATAAAGGGAAGAGATATCATCTCTGCTGATGAGATCAAAGCTCTTCTTGAGAGCATGCTCACGCTTGATGATCCTTATCATTGTCCGCACGGCAGACCAACGTTTATTAAGCTCACCGAAACTGATATTGATAAGATGTTTAAAAGGATAGTCTGATGAAAGAACTTAGTGAATACAATTCTTCATACAGATATATTCCGATAATCGCAGGTCCTACGGCAAGCGGTAAAAGTTCACTTGCTATTGAACTTGCATTAAAGATCAATGGAGAGATCATCTCTTGTGATTCGATGCAGATATATAAGGGACTCGATATTGGTACAGCCAAAGTGACTCAGGAAGAACAAAACCTTGTTCCTCATCATATGATCGATATAGTAGATCCTGATGTCGTATTTTCAGTAAATGATTTTGCTTTAAGGACTATCAATGTTATCGAAGATATCTTAAAAAGAGGGAAGATGCCTGTACTTTGCGGAGGAACAGGACAATATGTTACTGCTCTTTATGAAGGTATCAAATATGTTGATGAACCTGTAGACAAGAAGATTATTGATGGTCTTTATGCTGAGTTTGATAAAAACGGAATAGATGATATTTACAGTAAGCTTGAAACTATTGATCCTGTTGCTTCAGCTAAGATCCATAAGAATAATACCCGAAGAGTTATAAGAGCATATGCGGTTTATCTGTCGACCGGTAAAACTTTTACCTGGTGGAATGAGAACTCGAAAAAAGAAGGTCCGGCATATCCTTTTAAACTTTTCACTTTGGATTATGACAGGAGTATCATCTATGATCGCATTAACAGGAGAGTTGATCAGATGATCGATGAAGGTTTGATCAACGAGGCCAAAGTTCTCTATGACTCCGGCATGCTTCAAAATTCAACAGCCAAACAGGCAATAGGATATAAAGAGTTGTTTGACTATTTTGAGGGCAGATGTTCTCTTGATAAGTCTATATATGAGATCAAGCTTCGTTCCAGGCACTATGCAAAAAGACAGCTTACCTGGTTCAGATATATGGAAAAAAGGCACATCATCGATATTAATGACGTGCCCACAACTCTTAATTATATCATCGATCAGATCTCATAAAAACAGACAAAGCAAATATTGAGACTAACAGTAAACATTGTGTTAACTAAACGTTTTGCTTATTAAAATCCGGCGTAAACCTTGATAAAGTATAAAAAAACTTTAGGAATAAGGAGGTGTCAGTTAATAGTGTATCTGTGAAGTCCGACAACTTTACCGAGAATTCTACATTCGGCAGTATCAAAAGGAATCGGTTGATAGAAGTCATTTTCAGGGAAAAGATAAGGCTTTCCATTCATATTTCCAAATCTCTTTACAGTAGCTTCATCACCGATTAAAGCAGCGACGATATCTCCTTCTTCACAAGAGTTCTGCTTCCTGACGATAAGATAGTCACCATCACAGATGTGTGCACCGATCATACTGCTTCCGCTGACTTTAAGTAAAAAGCATTCAGAGCTTCCTATAACAGATCTGTCTACATAAAAAGAATCACTTCTGTCTTCGTGAGCGTAGATTGGTACACCGGCGGTAATTTTTCCAAGACAAGCTAGTTTTACAACATCAGCACGAGATTCTTTTGTTATACCGATTTCAGCACTATCATCAATTGATGAATCAGTATTTTTGATGATTATCGCTCTACGCATACCAGGTCTATATTCAATCTTTCCCATAGCGTCGAGTTTTTTGAGATAGGTATGAACTGAGGAAGTAGATTTAAGTCCTGATCCAATACAGATATCTCTAACAGAAGGAGACATCGCATTATCGTGAATATAGTTTTTAACGAAATTATATACACGCTCAATAGATTTGTTGCTTTTATTTGATGTTGCTTGATCAGACATAATCCTACCTCCAAACATATTTTCTATTACAATTTTAGAGTAAGTGCTAATTTTTGTCAAACACTTGTTCTTTTTCATGGCATAAGGAGGTGTTAATATGAATTATGCCGAGTTTAAAAGAAGACTTGAGAATCTATATATAGATCTTAGATGTTCCAATGTTGAACTTATTTCATTATTATTCAGATACAATACGACTGTAAGAGAGAGGGAGGATATAATCCGACAACTCTATGATTATCAGTATCTTAATGCCAGAACCGGAAATCTTGAGAGTTTGGGCAGAAGTGCAGATAAAAATTCTCCTGAAGCAGAGATCAGACGCTTGGAAAAGTATATTACGGGTTTTGACGAATTCGTAAGGAAACAGGAACTTGAGATTGATACTATGATCGAGAACAATAAGATCGCAAATAAGCTCTTGAATCTTATCCTGTCTATGGATACTGATTTCAGTAATATTCTGTATGCTAAATACGTGAAGAAGATGCCTGATAAGGACATTATCTACATGCTTTATATTTCGAGATCCACTTTCTATAGAAGACTGGGTAAAGCAAGAAGTCTGCTACTTTACATGTATAATAGCGATGAAGCTTGAAATAATGCGTCTTTAGGTACTTTTCGCACATAAATGTTCCGCTTTTTTGATTGACTAAACTTCATTTCAAAAGGAAAATACTTAAGCAAAGTTTAAAATTGAGGTGAAGTATGAAGATCTGTTTTTCTACACTCGCTTGTCCTGACTTTACTTGGCAGGAAATTTATTCAATGGCAAAGGATTTCGGCTTGGACGGAATCGAGCTTAGAGGTCTTGGAAATGACATCATATCTTATAAAGCATTGCCATTCAGAGATAGCGAGATCGATAACACCGTTGCAAAGTTGAAGTCTCTTAATCTTGAGATTCCATGTCTTTCATCCGGTGCAGTATTAAGCAGTGATATTGATATTGAAGATGTTATCAATGAAGTGACATCATATTCAAAGCTTGCGAAAAAACTTAATTCCAGCTACATAAGAATCCTTGGCGACAGAAATCCGGCTCCTGAAGGAGAAGTTGATGACGATAAGGTCTATGATGCTTTGATGAAGCTTGTTCCTATTGCTGAAGAATATAATGTTACATTGCTTGTTGAGACAAATGGTGTATACGCTGATACTAAGCGTTTGAGAGCTTTGCTCGACAGAGTTGGAAGCAGAAAGATCGCAGCTTTATGGGATCTTCATCATCCATATCGTTTCAATAACGAAGCACCTGAGACAACAGTCGAAAACCTTGGGGAGTACATCAAATACACTCACGTTAAGGACAGTACTGTAGTTGACGGCAAAGTAGTCTATAAGCTGATGGGCAACGGTGATATGCCGCTGGAAGCTATGTTTTCAGCTCTTCAGTCAATCAATTATATCGGTTATGTAAGCTTTGAGTGGGTTTACAGATGGTCCCATGATCTTTGTGATGCAGGAATCGCTGTTCCTAATTTTGCTACTTATATGGCTCCATATAAGACACATCACAAGCATTCCTTGCAGAGAAATAACAGAGATACCGGTTACTATGTATGGCCTAAGGAGCGCCTCATCAATTACACATTCCCTGATATTCTCGACAGAATGTGCGAAGAGTTCCCTAATCAGTATGCTTTCCGTTATACAGAACTTGATTATACAAGAACATATCCTGAGTTCCGTGACGATGTAGATAACTTTGCCAGAAGCCTTATCGCTATGGGCGTTAAGAAGGGTGATCACGTTGCTATCTGGGCTACAAACGTTCCTCAGTGGTACATCACTTTCTGGGCAACAACAAAGATCGGTGCCGTTCTTGTAACTGTTAACACAGCTTATAAGATCCATGAGGCTGAGTATCTTTTGAAGCAGTCTGATACGCATACTCTCGTAATGATCGACGGATTTAAGGATTCAGACTATATCTCTATCATGAATGAGATCTGTCCTGAACTTAAGACCAGCGAGCCTGGCCGTCTCGTATCTAAGAGACTTCCTTATCTTAAGAACATCATTACTTGCGGTTCCAAGGTTGACGGATGCTACACATGGCAGGAAGCTAATGATCTTGCTAAGAATGTTTCTTATACAGAAGTAGAAGCTTTGAGAAGAACAATCGATAAGGATGACGTCTGCAACATGCAGTATACATCCGGAACAACTGGTTTCCCTAAGGGCGTTATGCTTACTCACTATAATGTAGTAAATAACGGTAAGGCTATCGGTGACTGTATGGATCTTTCCACAGCAGATCGTATGATGATCCAGGTTCCTATGTTCCATTGCTTCGGTATGGTTCTTGCAATGACTGCTTCAATGACACATGGTGTTACGATGTCTCCTATCACTGCTTTCTCTCCTCGAAAAGGATTGGATTGCATCAACAGAGAAAAGATCACTTGTTTCCATGGTGTTCCTACTATGTTCATCGCAATGCTCGGTCATGAGAACTTCCCTAAGACAGATTTCTCATACATGAGAACAGGTATCATGGCAGGTTCCCCTTGTCCTATCAAGACAATGGAAGAGGTTATCGAGAAGATGCATATGCCTGAGATCGTTATCACTTACGGTCAGACAGAGGCATCTCCCGCAACTACCATGAGTAAGACAACAGATACTATCGAGCAGAGAGTTAATACTGTAGGACCTTCCATCTTCGGTGTTGAGACCAAGATCGTCGATCCCGAGACAGGTGAGGAGTGCCCTGACGGAGTTCCCGGTGAGTTCTGTGCAAGGGGTTACAACATCATGAAGGGTTACTACAAGATGCCTGAAGCTACAGCAGCTGCTATCGACGAAGACGGCTGGCTCCACTCAGGTGACTTAGCTCTTAAGAGACCTGAAGACGGTTACTACAAGATCACCGGTCGTATCAAGGACATGATCATCCGCGGCGGTGAGAACATCTATCCGAAGGAGATCGAGGACTTCCTCTATACACATCCCAAGATCCAGGATGTCCAGGTAATCGGTGTTCCCGATGC
>CAMYXL010000090.1 GCA_947303255.1 uncultured Clostridia bacterium
GAATGAGGATATCGAGGCTTCTTTCGGTTTCGATACCGCTACCAAGACTTACTCAGAGCTGATCGGTAACATCGAGCGTGATGCTAACTCCGCTAAGAAATACTGGCACTTCATCAAGGTTATGGGTCGTTCTGCTTCCCACGTTGCTCTTGAGTGTGCTCTTGAGACACAGCCAAACATCTGCCTCATCGGTGAGGAAGTTGCAGCTAAGAAGATGTCCCTCGCTCAGATCACAAACTACATCGCAGATGCAGTTGAGACACGTGGTAACAACGGCGAGAACTTCGGTGTAGCTATCATCCCTGAGGGTATCGTAGAGTTCGTACCTGAGTTCTCCGCTCTTATCGCTGAGATCAACGAGCTCCTCGCTGGTTCCAAGACAGAAGAGTTCAATGCACTTCCTGACTGGAACGCTAAGTACGACTTTATCAAGGCTGGTCTTTCCGCTGATTCCTTCAAGGTTTTCGATATCCTTCCACAGGGCATTCAGCAGCAGCTCTTCCTCGAGAGAGATCCACACGGTAACGTTCAGGTTTCACTCATCGAGTCTGAGAAGCTCTTCTCCGAGATGGTTAAGGCTGAGCTTGCTAAGAGAAAGGCAGCTGGCACATATAAGGGTAAGTTCGGTGCTCAGCATCACTTCTTCGGATATGAAGGCCGTTGCGCATTCCCATCCAACTTCGACGCTGACTACTGCTACTCTTTGGGCTTCAACGCATTCATGCTCATCCAGTATGGTTACACAGGATACCTCTCAAAGGTTTCCAACATCTCCAAGCCTGCTGACGAGTGGGTTGCAGGCGGTATGCCTATCACAAAGATGATGAACATGGAGAGAAGAAACGGTGCTGATAAGCCGGTTATCCGTAAGGCTCTTGTTGAACTCGACGGTAAGCCGTTCAAGTTCTTCGAGGCTAACAGAGAGAAGTGGGCTGTTGAGACATGCTTCACATATCCTGGTGCTATCCAGTACTATGGTCCTTCTTCCGTTTGCGATATCACAACAAGAACTCTCGCTCTCGAGAAGTCCTGATAGATATCAGTAATTAGATCTTTCCGGAGTCGTTTCAGTAATGAGACGGCTCCGTTTTTATTTGAGACATATGTGTCCCATACCGTGTTTTCAGGCATTTGCTCATTTTGTGTCCTTTATGTTTTTTCTCGAAAACTATATCCTCCAATCATCAAACATAGGGAGGCGTTGAAATGATAGAACCTAAAACAATTACCACAAAAAAATTCATTATCTTCATGGCTATAGCATTTGGAGTTGCCATGATACCAATGTGTCTTGCAGGCATAATGCTTAATAAAGGAAATACATTATTATTTATGTTCCTATTCAGGATCGTTGCAGTTATGATTCCTTTGATCGCGGTGATCATCTCCGGAGCAGGATTTAAAAAGCTCGGCTTTAAGCCTAAGAAGTTCAGATTTGTTCCATTGGCTCTTATGGGACCACAGATCTTAGTCTGGATAGGTATGGCAATCTACTTTGCTTTTAATCCTGATTTATTCAATATCAGCTACGACGGTTTGATCTCCCAGTTACCGGCACAGATCAAGGCCGGATTTGATCCATCTTTATTAAGTCCTGAATTCCTCTTTGTAGAGATGTTGGTCCTTGCTCTTACAGCTCTTCCGATCTCTCAGCTCCTTCCGAGTCTCGGTGAAGAAGCAGGCTGGAGAGGAGTTATGTATCCGTTTCTCAAAGACCATTTGGGAACAACTCTCGGCAGGATCGTCGGCGGTTTCCTCTGGGGTGTTTGGCACTGGCCTTTGATCTTTATCGGAAGCTATTTCTACGGCAATGAATACCCTGGTTATCCTGTTCTCGGACCTTTGTTGATCTGCGTAGCTCTTATGGCTTACGGTATCTTTATCGATTATCTTTATGAGAAGTCAGGTTCGATCCTTGTAGCATCTCTTGCTCACGGCGCTATGAACGCTGCTGCTATTCCTTTAGTGCTTATTCCAACTACAAGTTCCAATCAGATCCTCGGACCATCAGCATTTTCGCTAATTCCGATCATCCCGGTCATGATCATTGGTATTCTTATCACGGTATTTTCGAAAAAGAATGCCGCAAAATGAAGTATGGTATAATGTTCGCTATAAAATCTAAGTGAGATGTTTTATGGACGACATTAAAAGCATTAACTGGTTTCCGGGACACATGAGAAAGGCTCTCAATGATGTCCAGGAAAACCTCAAATTAGTAGATATAGTATTTGAAACTTGCGACGCCAGGATTCCTTTTTCGAGCAGAAATCCTGAGCTTGATAAGATCATCGGCAACAAGCCAAGAGTTGTTATCTTAAACAAGTCTGACCTTGCCGATCCAAACGTTACCAAAGCATGGATAGAACATCTTAGGAGCAAAGGCGTATCTGCCGTTGCTCTTGAGAGTGCTCGAAAAAAAGGTCTCGATGACCTCATTAAGGAAGCAAGAAAGCTTTGTTCTGACATACTCGAAAAAGCTGCTTCAAAAGGCCGTATCGGAAGACCGATAAGAGTCATGGTCGTCGGAGTTCCGAACACAGGCAAATCTACTCTTATCAATGCTCTCTGCGGACGTAAGGTAGCAGTTACAGGCGATAAGCCGGGTGTTACCAGAGCTCCGAAATGGGTCAAGACAGACGGACAGATCGAACTTATGGATATGCCTGGTGTCCTTTGGCCTAAGATCCAGACCAAAAGAAGCCAGCTCGTTCTTACAGCTACAGGTGCTGTTAAGCAGGAAGTTACTGATTCTGTCGAGATCGCTTATGAGACTATAAAGATCCTTCTCGAGAGATATCCAAAAGAGCTTTGCGAGAGATTTAAGATCGCTTCGCCTGATGATGAGGACTTCATTCAGGATGACTACGACAGATTCCTTGAGATGGCCAGAAAGCGCGGATGCATCATGTCCGGTGGCAGGATCGATGAAGACAGATTCGCCAAAGTTTTCCTGGATGATCTAAGACAAGCAAGGATCGGAAGGATCACATTGGAGGTTCCGTAAAAATGGCTAAGCTTACCAAGGAAGAACTCGTAAAAAAATACGTCACTATGATGGAATATGAGAACAAGGCCTGGAAGAACGGCTATAAGCTGGTTGCAGGCATTGATGAGGCGGGAAGAGGACCACTTGCAGGTCCTGTCGTTGCTGCTGCATGTATTCTCGATCCTAAGGAACTTATCCTCGGACTTGATGATTCAAAGAAACTTACAGAAAAGAAAAGGGAAGAACTTTTCGAAGTAATCAAAGAAAAGGCTCTCTGTTATGCTGTCGTTGCAAAAGGTCCTGACGTAATAGATGAGATCAACATCCTTGAAGCTACAAAACAGGCAATGCGCGAATGTGTCGCAAACCTTGAACAACATCCTGACCTTCTTTTGATCGATGCAGTTAAGCTTGAAGGAACAGGTGTCGATATCGAGCCTATAATCAAAGGTGATGCCAAATCCAATTCGATCGCTGCTGCATCTATCCTTGCCAAAGTTACCAGGGATCATATGATGATCGAATATGATAAGGAATATCCGGGTTACGGTTTTGCCAAGCACAAAGGCTATGGCACCAAAGATCATTATGCCGCAATAAGAGAACTCGGAATGACTCCGATCCACAGAAGAAGCTTTTTAAAGGTGATTCACTGATTCTTAAGCTTGTTTTCGAAAAATCTCTCAGACAGAGGCTTGTCAAAATAAAGGCTCTGGAATGTCTTACAACCGATGTCGCCCAATTCCTTGATGAGTGCGTCGTCAGAGATACCTTCTACGATTACTTCAATGCCGAGTTCCATAGCAAGATTAATGGCATTTTTAAGTACCAGAAGCTTTTTGTTATCGGTAAGATCGATGGATCTGTAATCGATCTTAATATAGTCGAAATCAGAATTAGTAAAAGTCTTATATGAGAAATAAACGTCGGCACAGTTATCAAGTCCGACATTGATTCCCGAATCCTTGAGCTGTTTAACGATATATCTTGTAAGTTCTGGCTCGTTATTAAATGCACTTTCAGTAAACTCGATCATAATAGAAGAATGATCAAGACCATACTTGTCGATAACTGCAACGATCTTTTCAGCAAGATTGGAGATCTTAAGATCAAACTCAGAGAAATTACAGGAAACAGGAACGATCTTTATTCCGGCATTTTTCCACTCGGAAAGTTTCTCACATACTTTCTCAAGAACATAGAAATCAATATCAGAGATAAACTTGTTACGCTCAGCAATAGGAATGATCTCGACCGGCGTGATCATTCTGTCTTCACGTCTCCAGCGGATAAGAGCCTCAGCTCCGGAAACGATATTGTTATCCTCTTTAACGTCAATATATGGCTGGTAATAAACGAGAAGCTTGCCGGCATCAAGATCATTACGAAGCTCAGTTTCAATAGAGTTCTTGTTAATGATCTGATTGCTTACTTCATCATCATAGAATACAAACGGTTTGTTTGCCGAATTCTTAGTCAAAGAAAAAGCAGCACAAATAGCTGACATAATACTATCCGGTGTATCGTAAGAAGAATCAAGTTCAGCAACACCTGCTCTAAGCGAGATAGTATAAATGATCCTGTCGGTACCGAAAGTAAAATCAATAGGGAAGGAGTTCAATAACTGAATATACTTTTCTTCATTCTTCTTAAGAGCGATGAATGTAAAGAAGTCACCGCCAAGTCTAGATAGACACTCTCCGTTTTCCTTATCAAGCTGACCGTCAAGATCGATAGCAAAGTGCTTGATTATCTCATCAGTAGCATAATTTCCGAAAACATTATTAAGGAAACGGCAGTTTCTTATATTCATGTAAAAAGCTACATAATTAGCGGAAGCTTTCGCTGCACAGATCTTACCTAAGTGTCTCATAAAGTAGTTCTGATTATGGATACCTGTAAGCTGATCATGCATCAGGTTATAACTTGCCTGAGTAGAAAGGATATAGCAGTTTAAAGCTCTGAATATTGTTCTGTCCCAAATGTTTAATAGGAATTCATAATCCTCACATGACTGTGATTCATCACTTCCGAGATAAGTCCTTATCTCAGCGGAACTGAACATGTTCTGGAAATGATAAGAACGGTATTGTTTAGAAAGAGGTTCGGAAAACTCGCAAATAATTGAAGGTTCGGAAGGAATACCGTTTTTATATGTTATGTAGTCACACTTAGCGATTCCGAGTTCTTTTGCAAACATCAAAACAGCCTCCGAATCTGTCAAAGGCTGACCTTTGAAAGACATGCAGGCATCAAAAAACTCTATGAAAAGATCGTGAGTTACTGCCATAACCAAACCTCCGTTATTATTTTATATTATTTTATTTATATTCATCAATACTTGAAAATAAGATTTTTGTCTAAGAAATTTATGATTTTTTACATTCTTCGTACTATTTTTATTAATAAAATCTTTTTTTTGCCAATTTATTATTTTGATATATAATATATGGGTCATATAGGCAAAGGGGTGTAGTGTGTAGATTGATACCTCGAATAGTATTGTCGAGATGTGAATCTGCAAGCTACCTCCTTAACAATTAAATAAAGGAGAAAATTATGCAAAAGATTTTCGAGACAACCATTGCAGGTCGTCCTTTTGTTGTAGAAACAGGAAGACTTGCACAGTTTGCTAACGGCTCAGTACTTGCAAAGTACGGCGACACAACAATTCTTTCCACAGTTACTGCTTCTGAGAAGCCAAAGGAAGGCATTGATTTCTTCCCACTCTCTGTTGATTACGAAGAGAAGCTCTATGCTGTAGGTAAGATCCCCGGCGGCTATTTGAAGAGAGAGGGAAGACCCGGTGAGAAGGCTATCCTTACATCGAGAGTTATCGACCGTCCTATCAGACCTTTGTTCCCCAAGGATCTTCGTAACGATGTTGTAGTATCCAACCTCGTTTTGTCTGTTGATCAGGATTGTTCTCCTGAGATCACAGCTATGATCGGTACATCCATCGCAATCGCTATTTCTGATATTCCGTGGAAGGGACCTGTTGCAGGTGTTGTTCTCGGTTTGATCGATGGTAAGACAGTTATCAACCCAACTGAAGAGCAGAGAAAGATCTCTGATATGTATGTAACTCTTGCATGCACTGAGAAGAAGATCTGCATGGTTGAGGCTGGTGCTAACGAAGTACCTGATGAAGTTATGCTCCAGGCTATCGCTGATGGTCATGAAGTATGTAAAGAAATCTGTAAGTTCATTAACGGTATCGTTGCTGAGATCGGTAAGCCTAAGTTCACATACGAGTCTGCTGATGTTCCTGAAGAGATCTTTGCTATGGTTAAGGAATACGGTTGGGACAAGATGCGTCAGGCAGTTCTTTCTGATGATAAGAGCGTAAGAGATGCTAATGTTGCAGCACTTCAGGAAGAGGTTGTTAACCTCCTCGAAGAAAAAGAAGAGGGTCTTTCCTCATGGGCTCCGGATGCAATCTATAAGCTCGAGAAGAAAGTAGTTCGTGATTATCTTTTCAGAGAGCATGTTCGTGTTGACGGCCGTGCACTTGATCAGATCCGTCCTCTTTCCTGTGATGTAGGAATCATCCCTAGAGTTCACGGTTCTTCTTTGTTCCAGAGAGGACAGACACAGGTTGTAAACATCTGTACTTTGGCTCCTTTGTCTGAGGCTCAGAACCTTGAGGGTCTTGATACTGATAACACAAAGAGATATATGCATCACTATAACTTCCCAGGTTATTCTGTAGGTGAAGCTAAGGCTTCCAGAAGCCCGGGACGTCGTGAGATCGGTCATGGTGCTCTTGCAGAGAGATCTTTGATCCCTGTACTTCCATCTGAGGATGAGTTCCCATATGCTATCAGAACAGTTTCCGAGATCACAATGAGTAACGGTTCCACATCCCAGGGTTCAGTTTGTGCTTCCACACTTTCCCTTATGGATGCAGGTGTTCCGATCAAGAGACCAGTTGCAGGTATCTCTTCCGGTTTGATCGTAAACGAAGAGAATGACGAGGACTTCCTCGTATTCATGGATATCCAGGGCATCGAGGACTTCTTCGGTGATATGGACTTCAAGGTTGCTGGTACTACAGAAGGTATCACATCCATCCAGGTAGATATTAAGGTTGAAGGTCTTTCACTCGATATCATCAAAGCTGCATTTGCAATGACTAAGAAGGGTAGACTTCAGATCATCAATGATATCCTCCTTCCAAGAATCGCAGTTCCACGTGAGGATCTCTCACCATTCGCTCCTAGAATCGTATCCATGCAGATCCCTGTAGATAAGATTCGTGAAGTTATCGGTTCAGGCGGAAAAGTAATCAACAAGATCATTGCTGATACCGGCGCTCAGATCGATATCAATGATGAAGGTAAGCTTTATATTTCTACACCTGATCTTGAGAAAGCTGAAAAGGCTAAGAAGATCATCAACGGTATCATTGCTGATCCTGAAGTAGGTGCTGAGTTTGAAGGTACAGTAACAAGACTTATGGACTTTGGTGCATTTGTAGAGTTCATTCCTGGTAAGGAAGGTCTCGTACATATCAGCAAGCTTGCTTGGAACCGTGTCGATAAGGTAGAGGATGTTGTACATGAAGGTGATAAGGTTCGTGTTAAGGTAATCGAGATCGATAACCAGGGCAGAATCAATCTTTCTATCAGAGATACTCTTCCAAAGCCAGAAGGATACGTTGAGGAAGAGCCACGTAAGCGTGAGCCAAGAAACCGTGACCGTCGTGGTGGTTTTAATGGTAACCGTGATCGCGGTGAGAGACGTAACTTCGATCGTAAGGACAACAACGAGTCCGGTGATGATGATCAGAAGAAGGGCAGAAGAATCGAATTCTGATCGTTCAGTTAGGTTATTTATTTCTGAGGCTGTCTTATGAAGGCAGCCTCTTTTTATGAATAATTACAGTATTAATCTTTCAATATCAAAGATATTTGATAATCATTGTCGATTGATGAATACTAAAATCTGCTTGATAATTAAAATATAGAAAAAGAGGTAATTATATGAACAAGGCACTAACGATCGCAGGCAGTGATTGCAGCGGCGGTGCAGGCATTCAGGCCGATATTAAGACCATGATTGCTAACGGGGTTTACGCGATGAGCGCCATAACGGCTCTCACAGCACAGAATACTACAGGTGTATTTGATATCTTTGAAGTAACACCTAAGTTTTTGCAAGAACAACTTGATGCGATATTCACGGATATATACCCGGATGCAGTCAAGATAGGAATGGTTTCATCTGCTGACTTGATAAGAGTAATCTCTGAGTCTCTTAAAAAGTACGAAGCTAAGAATATTGTTCTTGATCCGGTAATGATATCTACCAGCGGTTCAAAACTTATAAGTGATGAGGCTATCTCAGTTCTTAAATCTGATCTGATCCCTTTGGCTACAGTAATTACCCCTAATATACCAGAGGCAATGGTATTGTTTGGAAATGTTATTGATTGTGAGAGGATGATGGAAGAAGCAGCTAAAAAGATCTACTTGGATTTTGGCTGCAGGGTGCTTTTAAAGGGAGGACACAGCATCAATGATGCAAATGATGTTCTCTATGACGGAAGAGAGATTACTTGGTTTAAGGGTAAGAGGATAGATAATCCCAATACACACGGT
>CAMYXL010000091.1 GCA_947303255.1 uncultured Clostridia bacterium
TCTTGTCGGAAAAAAGATACGCTGAAATGTATATGCCGTCTGTTATCCATATATAATCAAGTTCCTGTTGAATATCTAAGATCAAATTCCTGGCTTCTTCTGTTTCTGTTGTTCCATTCTCGCTGAGTGATTGCATTGAGACTGCGAGATATTCCAATCTATTAAGAAGACGGTTGAATTTCTTTTCTCTTTGCTTTTCGGCATAGTAGGATATCCATGTATAAGATGCGCAAAGGAATATCAAAACAAGAGCGACGCTTCGCACGAGAAGCATCTTCAAAAATGAAGGTTTTGTAATCGATTTCATTTATATCACTTTATTTTCGAAAAAATATCATCAAAGCTTATAAGGATTCGGATTCGTTCTTTGCAGGTCCCAGGATTTCATGGACCATTCTGCTCATTTCGTCAGTGTTCTGCTCGATGGCGATATAGTGAGGTTCCGGGTCCAGGATGAATCCTTCGCGTAAGATTTTGAGATTGTCAGAAATCGAGGTCAGACTATTTGCCATTGCCTCAGCATCCATCTTCCTGTTTTCCAGAATATCCCATGCTGCTCTGTCATATTTGTATCTGCACTTCGCCCAGACAAAAGCGATCAGCAAAGCAAGGACCTCTGATATTAAAACAGCGGCTATACAACCGTCCAGAGCCACCTCAATAATCGACAAATCGTCACGATATGCGACGTTAAGAGCCCAATCGAACTCCGGGAAATACGGTGTAGCAGTAACGAGCTGAAAAGTATCTTCGTCATAGTTAACTGAGTAACATCCATATACATCAAAAGGAAAATCAACATTCTTATCCAGTTTGTATAAGTGTGTTGTTTTATCGAAAACTTCACTGGTGTTTCCGTAACCGTAACAATAATTTACGTCACTCTCTGTTAAGGTGGGATAGGCGCCCATTCTGACATCTGTCTCGGCAATCTTCTCATTGTGAATGTAAGCAGAAATGTATATGCCTTCGTCCATCCAGACATCATCGATTTCCTGTTGCAGTTCTTTGAGCGCCATTTTTGATTCTTCTGTTTTTGTTGATTCCTGTTTATAGATCGACTTCATAGCGAACTCCAGTCGGTTTAACTCAACAAGGAACAGATTGAAATTCTTCGTCCTTTGCTTTTCAGCATAATGGGAGACCCACACAAAAGAAACGAAAAGGAATACCAAAAGAAGAGTGATGCTTCTTATCAGAAACATCCTCAAAAAAGAGGGCTTCTCAATTGATTTCATTTATCTTCCTATCCAGCCCCCGCGTCACAAATTCTCCTTTAATGCAGAGGCTATGGGTAGATTATAATTGCTGATCTACAAAAAGTAAAATATTTTTAGAATTTGATCTTTGCGGTAAAGATACCATCCTTCAGCGAGAGATCCAGTGAATAACCGAGAAGGCGCAGATTGTTTTCGACGATAGAGAGACCAAGGCCTGTTCCGGACTGGCTTCTTGAAGTCTCGCCTTTGACAAACGGCTTTTTAAGTTCGTTAACATCATCGACCTTAAGCGAAGTCTTGTTGCTAATCGTAAGTTCGCTTGTCGTAAGTTTAACGGTGACAGTCGAGTCAGGGTCAGCATGGCGGGCGCAATTGGCGAACAGGTTGTCGAGAGCCTGTTTAAACAGCTTCGGGTCAGTCTCGATCTTTACGGATGAACCCTCGAAATCAGTCTTCAGCGAAGCCGCCTTAAGAAGCGTGCTGTGGTCCCTGATGCTCTTCTCGATGAGTGAATCGAGATCGACGATCTCAGGCTCGACAGTAAGCGAACCTGATTCGCTCCTGGTAAATCCCAGAATGTCCTCGACCATGCGGTTCATTGTGGCCGTGTTTTGCGCAAGGACTTGATAGTGATGGCTCGGGTCGAGCTCGAATCCTTCCTGCAAAGTCTCCACGCAGGCGGAAATAGCCGCGAGAGGAGTCTTAAGGTCATGCGCCATTGCCTCCGTGGTCTTTCTTCTGAATTCCAGTATCTCCCATACCGAACGCTCACGGGCGTACTTAAGGTAAGACCAGATGAAAGCTATCAGAAGGGCAATCACGAGTGCCAGAACAGGAATGGTAACACATGTATAAGGCATCATCTCGAAAGCAGACAGATCCTCTTTATACGCTATCTTCAAAGACCACACCAATTCAGGGAATATACGCACACTCGTAATGTCCTGATAAGCACTCGCGTTGTAACTCACGGAAGAGTTTCCGCTTATGTCGTCTTTTGAGTAATCGATACTCTCATCGTACTTATAAAGCTGCACCGATCCGTTATATCCGTACACATAGTTCACGTCCGCTTCGGTGAGCGCCCTTTCTGGCGGACAGTAGTAGGCCATCACATGACACATTCCCTCATAACGCTCGTAACCTGTCGTGTCCTCAGGCGTCAGATCGCAGCATTCCTCATAACCCGAGTGATTCAAGTGTATTCCGAGATTGCCGTCTTCCAGAGTAAATACCTCAACCTGGCTGTTTTCGTAATCATTCAGGAAATAGATAAGATCATCGGTTTCAACATCATCTTTCGGTATTTCCGCACACATGAGCATACCCGGAAGGGCTTTACCCTCATCATTGGTATAGATCTCTCTGAACATGTAGTCTTTGAAGGTATTCTTTTTCGAAAAAGAATCGAAGAAGTTCTTTACGGGGTCACCTGCATAAGTCAGGTCCTGACCGATCAATTCCGAATAGCGTGAGTCCTGATCGAGCAGCTCCGGCGGCAGGACACTCATGTCCTCGATCTCCAGCTCGTTCTTGTAAAGGTAAAAGTAAAAAGTCGATTCGAAATAGTTTGTCGGATAGATGACAACGGCTCTGTTTCTGGTCTCGGCGATCTTGGAGTTATAGTAATATGCCGAGATGTATATGTGCTCACTGGCCCAGATCTCGTCGAGTTTCATCTGGAGCTGAGTGATATAAGCCTGCGAATCCGGCGAACTGATCGTTCCCTGATCATAGATGAGCTGCATAATGGCTCCCATCTGATTCAGCTCAAAACTCAATCTGTTGAAGTTCTTTTCCCTCTGTGTCTTTACGAGGTAAGCAAGCGTCGCAAAAGCGATGCTCAAAAAGACGAGCACCAGCGCTGCACTTCTTATCAGGAACAACTTCAAAAACGACGGTTTCTTGATCGATCTCATAGGCATTGTCCTCAGATGATCTTATAGCCGCTGCCGATGACAGTCTTGATCGTAGCTCCGGTTATCTTCTTTCTAAGGTTTTTGATGTGGGTATCGACAGACCTGTCGTTGACATCGATGTCTTTTCCCCATACTCGGTCAAGAAGGTAGGAACGCTTCATGACGCGACCCTTGTTTTCGATAAGGACCTTAAGAAGAAAATACTCCTTAGGCGACAGCTGTACTTCCTTGTCACCGTCTGTGACTTCCATCTTTTGTGTGTAGACGCGGACGTCGCCGCAGGAAAGGACTTTCTCATCACGGATGCCGGCACGGGCCAAAAGAGCAAGGATCTTGGCATAAAGGATCTTAAGGGAAAATGGCTTTACCATGTACTCGTCGGCACCGATCTCGTAACCGGTCAGGATGTTGTCCTCATTTCCGAGTGCGGTCAGGAAGATAATAGGGCATGTGCTTCTCTTGCGAAGTGCCTTACATACTTCAAATCCTGACGGGCCCGGGAGCATTATATCAAGGATGGCAAGGTCATAGTCAAAGCTCATGATGAAATCCATCGCGGCATGACCGTCAGGGGCCTGATCGATATCAAATCCGCCCTTGTTCTCAAGAAAAGTCACGATGTAGTCTCGCAGTTGTTTTGAGTCTTCGACTAATAGGATCCTTGCCATATATTATGCGTCCCCCACAAGACCATATTACACCAAGGATGTGTGGATTGTGTGTAGATTGATGTCAAATCAAGTTCAACCCCTGCAAAAGGACACCGATAAGTATGAAGAGAGCAGGTGTCGCGAAAACAAGACCTACAATAAAGCTTACTATAAGCCCCTGGAAAGGAGTTCCGATATAGTAATCATCAAGTTCATCCATGTCGACATGAATGGTCGCCGTAGAACAGACATCGGCAATAAGGAACTTGCTGGCATACATATAATTACGGACACGATAGTTCCTGCCGTTATATTCAAATTCGTAAACAGGTGAATAGACCCATGATCCGCCGCCGTCATTATCGCTGCTGTACTTGCAGTCATGTTCGACACACATAGCTTCAGTCACATATCTGCAATGCTTGATGCGGTATGCGACTCGGAGAATGCCTTTTACTATATTTATAAGGCCGACAGCGGCGAATGCTCCGAAAAAGTAGAGAGGGAAACCGTTCTTAAGTCTTGATCCGATCGTCTCTGTTTCAGTCCTCTTCATAAGGAGAGCTCCTGCAAGGCAAAGGCCAATAACGAACAGGATAATGAGAACAGTTGCAACGATCTTTGCCGTCTGCATTTTTTTGTTTTCCATATATCATTCCTCTTTTCTTATTTCCTTCGTATATATTAGCAATTTCGGCAGGGGTTATCAATTGACACAAGCCTTGTAAGGTATTTCCAACCTTAGGTTAGAACTGGAAATACGACTTCATATTTTTGCAACTTTAGGTTAGAAAAATAAAATCGCGTTTTTTCAAATCCAACCATAGGTTGGAAAAAGCCACGAGGGCACTTTTGGAAATTCAACCATAGGTTGGATAAGTGCTCGATATATCGGTTTAAAGCCTCCTTTTAAGCCGGGATCACTATGGTTTTGAAGAATAGCTCCAGCCTTAGGTTGGAAAAATAAAAATGAGATTTTTAGAAAGAAACTTAAGGTTGGAAAAGTGAAGACTACAACACGGGAACGCTGATACACGGACCATCTCAAATCCGGATCTAATGAGAATAAGGTTGGAAAAGTTTAATTCGGAGGGCAAGGATGATATTAGGTTGGAAAAATGAAACGGAGCCCCAAAAAAGCAAAAAAATACCACCCGGCCATTGAACTGACCGGATGGCTATCAATTATAGGAAAGGTATTTCATTAATCTTCCTTGAACTTACGTGATCTGATCACGAGAAGTGCACCTGCAGCGAAGATGCATACCATTGCTGCTACAACCGTGTGAGAAGAGGACTCACCTGTCTTGGTGACTGAAGATGTTGTCTCACTTCTGTCAGGTGTTGAAGAGGTAGTCTTGCTTGCTGACTCAGTAGGAGTCGGAGTAGCAGTAGTCTCAGCAGAAGAATTTGTCGTACCTGAAGAAGACTTTGTAGGAACAGTAGTAGGTGTTGCCTTAGAACTGTCGCTGCTTGTGTTTTCTGAAGTCACCGTTACGGTTGTTGCAGGAGTCTCGGATGCAGAACCTGTTGCAGTTGTTGTGGTTTCAGATCCGTCCTTGCCTGTTTCAGAGGAGGAAGCCGGTGTTGTACCCTCAGAACCGGAAGTTGCAGTTGTTGTTCCGTTACCTGTTGTTGAAGGTGTGGTTGTCGTACCGTCACTTGAAGTAGAAGTTGTAGTTGTTGTACTATCACTTGAAGTTGAAGGTGTTGTTGTGCTGTCATCAGAAGAGGAATTGCTTCCGTTTGAAAATGATGGTTTTGTATTTGAAGTTGTCGGCTCTGAAGAAGATGCAGCAGTTGTCTTTTCTTCCTTGTAGGAATCCTTAAACCCAACAGTTGTTGTTTGACCGTTAGTCAGAGTGATATCATTAGCAACACTGCCGGATCCGGACTCTGTTCCGCCGATCTCATAGGATATAGTAACTGTTGTTCCGTCCACATTGTAATCTGTTTCTTCAACGGTATATTTCAATGTAGCATCGATATTTTCGAGATCTTTGTAATAAAGACCACTAGCGGAATCATAAGTAAAATCCTGACTGAGTGTGTAAGGACCATATGTCTTTCCGTTGCTGTCTGTAATAGTAAACTTGAGATTTGTAAGATCGGATTCAGTTACATCACCCTCGATCGTCTTTGTGATACGAAGTGAACCTTTTGGAGTAGGATTTACAAACCCTCTTCCAAGGAGATGCTGTACTTCCTTATTAGGAGAATAGTAAGAAGCATCATACTGACCTGCGCCTTTACCTACAGGGTACTTAGAAGACTCTGCCTCGATATACTTAAGAAGAGGATCAAAAACTGTATACCACATAGAGTCACCGTTGGTGTAGTCGTAGTCAACCCTTTTTGTAACTTTTTCCTCGACACCCTTGTATCCGTACGGACCCTCTTTGTTTACAAGGAAGTCTTCCGGAGCAACGATAAGCCAGATAAGATTCTGATATACATATTCGTTTGGACCGCTGGTGGACCAGTACCAGCCGGCTTCTTTTGTGCCGTTGTCTCTGAGTTCGCAGATCTTATCGTAGATTCCCTGACGGTCCATCAAGACGACCATAAGCTTGCTCTTAACATCGTCGCTGTAATTTGTATCAGACAACAAGGAGCGGGAATAATCTACGCTTGATGCAGGACCCTGCTTCATGATCTCAAGACAATAAGCCAACTCATCTATATCCTGAGTACCTGACTCGTTACGGATCTTGCCGCCTTGTACAGATGGAGCATCAGTAAAAATATATGCATCAGTACTATCAGCCGCTCTTACACTCTTGTAACCAAACGCACCGAGAACCAATGTTGCCGCCAAAAGACAAGCAACAAAAGAAACAACTTTCTTCAGTCTGCTCATAGGGAATTTAACCTCATTCAATTTTTTCAAACTCAATAATATCTTCAAACTCAATTGACAGTATCTTACCTTGGCACGAAAATTTTTGTCAACGTAATTTTACATATAGTTATGACATAATTTTGCCACATTCTTTGTGCAATAAATCATATCAAAAAAATTTGTCTTTCTCGAAAACGCTGGCGCTCTAGTCATACCGCCGTTTTCATGGATGTTTAATACTTGACTACATCTCTATCGTTGATATAATCAATGAGTCCTTAATAGTTTGCAAAGTTTGTAATCTGCTAAGGAAGGAGGAAGAGAAAAATTAAGAGAAATGAGAAAAAAGCGCCCATTCAGGCGCCGTAGTTTTGCGTATGCAAAAACAGACTTATTTCCAAACTATTGAGAACAAATTCATGAATTAATACCATAGTCTGACAAAAATCTTGTCGGGCCATGGAAATATGTTTGGGGGAAAAAATGAGAAAGACATTTTTAAGTATTATGGCAGCAGTCTTAACAGCCATAACTTTGATCACGATCCTTCCTTATACATCAGGAAAGGTTGAAGCAGCTACAACATACAAATACACATCCCAAGGCGGCGGAGTTCCGTTTGTAGGAAGTTATCTGGGCAATCATGTGGAATATGACAACAGATATCAGTATTACTATCCTGAGAACTATAGTGGCTCTGATTTGGATGTATATTTTATGTTTACCGGCAGATCCAAGTTCTCATCTATTACAGAAATAGAAAATGAAGATAATACAAAGACTGAAGAATACTTGAGCAAATGGGTCAATAATTACGGTATTAAGCCATTTGTTCTTATAGTTATCAAGGTCAACGAGTGCTGCGCTGACGGTGAGATTGGTAAAATGAATGAATATGACTACTATCACTATGTAGCAGAAGGACCATTTGAGCAGCTTGTCGGCTTGGTCAAAAACGGGCACTTCAGCAAAGCAGGAGCAAGAAGTAATCTGTACATTACCGGTTATTCCATGGGAGCATCGGCCGCCTTGTTTACAGCTACCATTCATGGAAGCACATATAATTTCCAGGGAGTCGGAGCATTTAGTCCGTCAATGCATTTTTTAAGTTCCAACTGTAATACCGCATTTTATTACAATGGTTGGCAGAATATTCCATACCCTGATCTTAAGTATTGGTTCTACTCATATGGTTCTTTGGAGGATACACCTTTTAAGGAGCATGCCGAGCAGTATTATCAGGATATCTGTCTGACTAAGTCCGGCGTTAATGCAACATTGAGCAAAATTGAATACTACGATCCGACTAACAAAAACGATCAGCACAACTGGAGACTTTTCAGAAGAGAACTCTTTACCTTCATTTATAGTGTAAACCACGATTATAAGTGCCCTGACATAAATACGATCAATTCGGCTAATGATATCAATGCATTGGTATGGTCTGAGTCGACTAATGAAGGCGATAATTATTGGACAAACCATGCTATTCAAGAGGGGAATAAAGTGCCTGAAAATATTTCAGAGGTTCAGGAATCATATGCGAACACACCTACCCCGGAAATTTATATAGTTCATTATTATGTAAATGGAACAGAAGTCTGTGAGGCTCGTGTTCAGGAAGGCTGTCCTATACCGAAGTATCCGTCCGGTCTGTCGGGTGAATACATTTGGTATTACAGCAAAGACACGAAGGCGAAACAGGTAGACCACTCTAAGGGTGTTTACAAAGACTACAATGTAAACGGTACAAAGATTAAGTAATGACTTGAGGACCGCTTCTTCGGAGGCGGTTCCTTTTTCTCGAAAACAAAGGAGTCTGTCTCTGTTTCACTTTGATGCTGGCTCTTTCATATGAAAGCAAAATCGAGACTGATTCCATCGTCCGACCATGCTAATATGA
>CAMYXL010000092.1 GCA_947303255.1 uncultured Clostridia bacterium
TAGGTGAAGCATTCTCATTCCCGTTTGATCTTCCTAACGATACTAACTACGCAGAGACATGTGCATCGATCGGCCTTGTATTCTTCGCTAGAAGGATGCTCGGGATTGATATGAACAGTTGCTATTCAGATGTTATGGAGCTCGCACTTTATAACGGGATCCTCTCGGGAATCGCACTTGACGGTAAGAGTTTCTTCTACGTTAATCCATTGGAAGTTATTCCTAATGCAGTTAAGAACGACGAGCGTAAATTCCATATCAAACCTGTCCGTCAGAAGTGGTTCGGCTGCGCTTGCTGCCCGCCTAATATCGCGCGACTTGTAGCATCTATTCCGAGCTACGCTTATACGGAAGACGAGGATACTTTATTCGTTCATCTTTACATGAGTTCCAAACTCACAAAGAACGGAACGGATGTTGAAGTTATAAGTTCACTTCTCGATGACGGCAAAGTAACCGTTAAGACATCTTCCAAGATCAATCTCGCGTTGAGGATACCGGGATGGTGTAACGGCAAGTATGAAGTTAAGTGTTCTAATGATATCTCAACTAAACTCATCGATGGTTATCTATACGTCGAAATGCCTGAAGGTGTAAGCGAGATAACGCTCGAGTTCGATTTGGAGCCTAAGTTTGTTGTTGCTGATCACAGAGTAACTGAAGACCTTGGCAGGATCGCAGTCGTAAGAGGTCCGATCGTTTACTGTGCAGAAGAAAAGGATAACGGAACAGAACTTGCATCTTTATATGTTGATACAGATAAAGAGATCGCTGTTAAGGATTCCGATGAGTTCGGAATACCTGTTAAAGTTCTCGAAGTTCAGGGATATAAGATCCTTCCTTCCGACGAAGGTGAATCATACATAAGCCCTCTTTATAAGAAATACGAAGGAACAAAGAAAGAATCAAAGACCATCCGCCTCATTCCGTACCGCCTCTGGGCTAACCGCGGTGAAGGTGAGATGAGAGTTTATTTAAATGTCTGAAGGAGGAACCGCCATGAAAGTTAAGTGGGGAGTAATGGGTACAGCTAATGTAGCCGACTGGGGAACGATCCCTGGAATGAAGCAGGCAGAAAACTGTGAGCTCTACGCTATCGCTGGACGCCGCATTGAAAAAGCGGAAGCATACAAAGAGAAGTTCGGCTTCAAGGTTGCCTATGAAGGATACGATAAGCTTCTTGCTGATCCTGAAGTTCAGGCGGTATATATCCCGCTTCCGAATGACATCCACATCCAGTGGGTAAAGGCTGCTTTGAAGGCAGGAAAACACGTTCTCTGTGAGAAGCCTCTTGCGATGAACGCCAAGGAGGCAGAAGAGATGTACGCTACTGCCAAAGAGTGCGGAGTCATCTTAATGGAAGCATACGCATATCTTCACAGCCCGTACGTTAAGAGCCTTAAGGAAGATGTTCAAAGCGGCATCATCGGTGACGTTGATTATATCGAATCTGCGTTTATCACCCAAGGCTATAAGGAAGACTTCAGACTTCATAAGGAACTCGGAGGCGGAGCGATGTATGACCTTGGTTGTTACTGCTCTACCATGATCCTGACACTCGTTGATTCAGATCCTAAATTCGTTAAGGCATCAGCAGAGTTTTCTGATCTCGGTGTTGATCTTAATACTGCAGGTATCATCAGATTTAAGAATGGAACGAGAGCTTCTTTTAACGTAGGAATGATTCTCGGAACGAACACTAATTCCAGATTCGACAGACTTTATATTCACGGAACAAAAGGCTCCATCAGATCTGATGTTGAATACAATCAGCAGGGTGAAGTTTCTTATAAGATCTATGCAGGGGACGAGGTCATCGAACGTAAGGTAAGCGTTCCGAATAACTACGCGCTCGAGGTGGATCAGTTGAGCAGATGCATCCTTTACGGTGAGATGCCGCATGTGAGTCCGGAGTTTTCGATAAAGAATATGAAGCTTATCGACAGCGTCCTGAATGACATAGGATTTTGGTCTTGATAAAAAAGAGGCGGCCCTTCGGGGTCGCTTCTGATATAATGAGGATATATACAAGGGATAGAGGAAATAGATATGAAGTTTAAAAGGATGTTACCTGCTATTGTGTTGGCAACAATATCTGCTTTGATAATCGTTTTTGTGTCGGCTTTGATCTTCTCAGAACATAAGAAACAGAAAAAGAGAGAGCCTTTTATTGAGTCAACTCCTCGGATCGATGAAGGTTATGCTTTTGGGGTTACGGAGGTTGAAATTTATCCGGATGATTTGATCGTTGATCTTACCATGTTTATTAATGAGGACGGCACTGAACTAAGTGACGATAATGAGATACGTGAGCTTTTAGCACAAAGGTTGGGTATCAGGTTAAAAGAGACTTATGGAGCCGGGAATGATGTCATCGATGAGATGATAAGTTCGGGTGAACTTGCAGATCTGATCTATACCAAAGATTTTACCAAGCTTTACGAATCAGGCTGCTTGGTTGCATGGGATGAATACATTGAAGAGTTTCCGAATTTAAAGATATATTTCTCCGATGTAGAGTGGGATCAGTTCCGTATGGATGACGGACATATTTATTGGGCGAGTGTTTTTGCGAATCATTATAATGACAGTGTTCCCGATCCGGGACATGACGGATATGCGTTCTGGATACAGGTTCGTGTTCTTGAGACGTTGGGATATCCGGAGATCAATACATTAGATGACTATTTTAATGCTTTGGAGACGTACTATGAAATGCATCCGACAATGGAGGACGGAAGTGAGATCATTCCATTTACGACTGTGGGAAATGATACATACTGTCTCGAAAGTCCGGCTGCTTTTCTAGACGGATATGCCAATGACGGATGCCTGGCCATCGATGTTTCCAGTAAATTTTCACCTGAGATTGTGGATTTCAGTAATACGGAAACTGCAGAGAAATACTTCAGGAAACTTAATGAGGAATACCAAAAGGGAATGCTCGATCCGAATTTTTATTCTCAGACAAATGATGAGTATTTCTCGAAATTGGGTTCCGGATGTGTCCTGGGAATCTATGACAGTTATGAAAATTTCGGATACAGTGTTGGAACTGCTCTTAAGAATAACTCGATAAACGGCAAGACATTAAGTGAACTCGGATGCGACTATGTTCCTCTCGGTCTTACGATCAATGAGGGCATGGATAACAGGTGGCATAACTATGGCGATACATTTGATATTACTTCGGGAATTTCTGTAACTACTTCATGTGAGGAACCTTATTATGTTTTCCAATTTCTGGATAGATTGTTGGATACAGATATCAACATCCTTCGTTTCTGGGGTATCGAAGGCGTAGATTATCTGATCGATTCGACCGGACGCTATTACAGAACTGAGGAAATGGGAGCATTATGGGAAGATGAATCATATCTCAGATCTCATGTGTGCAAATTTGAATATTGTCCTCAGTGGTTTGGATCAGCAGGAGACGGATTAAATGCACTTCAACCACAGGAACAGACGAAGGAATATAGGGATTCTTTGCCTGAGCCGGTTGTCAATTGTTTGATGGCATATGAGGCCTCAACAATTGCAAGGTTGATTGACTCAAAGGAGTATAAGCTGTATGCGTGGAATCCAATGTCGAACTGGCTTGAGCAGCTTGATCCTGATGATCCTGCCGGAGCGACATACATAAAGATGAATGAGGTTAAGGCGGAGTATCTTCCTAACATCGTTATCAGTGATGATTTTGATTCTGTCTGGGCAGAATACGTGAATGCGTATGCCGAGACTGAACCTGAGATCTTTTTCGAGAGCGCTCAGGATGCGTATGATTACCTTTGATATGACTATCGAGGCCTACTGCCTTTTTATAAGTTTCGAAAATGTTCGAAAACCGACAGTTTACACCACTGTTGGTTTTCTTTTTTGTTATAATAATTCCCATAGATTTAAAGGGAGGATACAAAAATGACAAAAGAAGAATATTTAAAAGAACTTAAGGAAAACAGCGATTTCGCACCGGGTTGGGATGCCATCGATGAAGAGTTCGACAGGCTCTATCCGGGACAGGAACCACATCATCTTGCAACCGACATAACAAAGAGAGCCATGTTCGGAGGAAATCAGTTCCTTGACGGTTATTCGCTTTATAATAATCCGGACGGATATTATCATCTCGTTACTTACGGAATGAGCGAACTCTACGGAGATGAAGAATCCTACGGAGGCGACTATAGCGGCTGGGGCTATGAGATGACCATGAAGCTCAAGGCGGAAAATCCGGACGACTGTATGTGGGCCGTAAACGTATTCGCTAATCTTTCCAGATACACATACCAGTCCAAGAGATACTACGATCCTGAGCAGTGCGTACCGGGTAACGGCATGCCGCTCAAGCCTGAGTCTGATTCTCTTATTACTGCTCTTATCACGGTAGAAGACACAACTGCTCAGGGCAAGGATACGGTACACGGAAGACTTAACTTCATTCAGTTTGTCGGAATCACAGAATCCGAACTGACTGCCATAAGAGAAGATATCTCAAACATCGGTAAACTGATCGAACTGATGAAGAAGGACAACCCTTTGCTCATCACTGATCTCGACCGTAAAAAATCATATTTGTGAGGAACAATAAATGGAACTGTGGGATCTATATGATCGTGACGGAAATAAAACAGGCGAGACTTGGGAGCGAGACTTCGGTAACTACAAAAAGATTCCCGACGGCAGATATCACCTGGTCTGCGATATCCTCGTAAAGCACGTCGACGGCACATATCTTCTAACCCGGAGACACTTGAATAAAGATGTTTATCCGGGATTCTGGGAATCAAGCTGCGGCGGTTCTGCGCTTACGGGTGAGGACCCTCTTACCTGTGCGAAGCGTGAGCTTTTTGAAGAGACCGGCATTCATTCCGACGACTTCTACCTCATCAGCCACACTTTCCGTGAGCCTAGCCACAGCATGTATTACACATACCTGACCATCGTCGACTGCGACAAGGATTCCGTCGTTCTTCAGGAAGAGGAGACAGTCGACTACAAGTGGGTCGATCTTAAAGGTTTCCTGGAATACACCGATTCCGACGTTTCCATCAAGACCCATAATGACAGGTGTGATCCTTATATTTCTTCTTGTCGAAAAGGCGCACTCGTAGCTGAGATAACCGAGGAGCTTCTTAAAAATCAGGACAGCAAGTACCGCGACATGCAGGTAAAGATCATCCCGAATATTGAAGCTGATTCCATCATCGGTGTCAGGACTCCTGTTCTTCGAAAACTCGCGAAGGAATATGCGAAAAGATCAGATATAGATGAATTCTTAAGTTCTCTTCCTCATCAGTTTTTTGATGAAGACCAGCTTCATGCATTCATCATTTCCGGTATGAAAGACTACGACAAATGCATGAAGGAACTTAACCGTTTCCTGCCGTATGTAAACAACTGGGCGACCTGCGATCAGATGTCGCCGAAGGTTTTCGGAAAGAATAAAAAGGAACTTCTAAGTGAGACAGAAACCTGGCTTGAGTCAGACAAAACATACACCATAAGGTTTGCCATCGGAATGCTCATGGAGCACTTCCTGAAGGATGATTTTAAGATCAGTTACCCAAACAAGGTAGCGAAGATCAGGTCGGAGGAGTACTACGTGAACATGATGATCGCGTGGTATTTCGCGACGGCTCTGGCGTTCCGGTATGATGCGATAATCCCGTTCATCGAGAAGAAGAAACTCGACACATGGACGCACAACAAAACGATACAGAAGGCAATCGAGAGTTACCGCATAACGGATGAGCAGAAGGACTACTTAAGAAGTCTCAAGATCAAAAGATAAATCCGATATAAAGACGCAATATCTTAAATACTCGCGGACTTCGTGCGTGCTAAAATCCAATTGTTAGTATTTTCAAAAGGAGGAACAGCGCCATGAACGAAGTATTGAATGTATTGGAAACCAGAAGAAGCTGTAGAAACTTTATGCCGAATATGGTCAACGATGAAGACCTCCGTGCCATCATCAAGGCAGGCACATATGCTGCTACGGGAATGGGAAAGCAGAGTCCTGTTATCATTGCCGTAACAGATAAGGAAACCCGCGACAAGATCTCAGAAGAGAACAGAAAGATCGGCGGATGGGGCGAAGACTTTGACCCATTCTACGGCGCACCTGTAATCCTTATCGTCCTCGCGAAAAAGGACGTCGTCACACACGTCTATGACGGTTCCCTCGTTATGGGCAATCTCATGAACGCAGCCGAGAGCCTCGGCGTAGCAAGCATCTGGATCCACAGAGCAAAAGAAGAATTCGAATCTGACTTCGGAAAAGATCTTTTGAAGAAACTCGGAATCGAAGGCGAGTACGAAGGTATCGGCCACTGTGCTTTGGGATACGCTGCTGAGCAACCTAAGGAGGCTGCTCCGAGAAAATCTGACTATGTGTACTACATTTGATGTACAATAGTCTCATGAACGAGTTAAAGATAAAACGATTTAACGAACTGACGCCCGATGAGCTTTACCGCATAGCAAAGCTCCGGGTCGATGTTTTTGTAGTAGAACAAAACTGTGCCTACAGGGAATTCGACGACTTAGATCAGGACGCAATCCACGTGTGGCTCGAAGAAGACGGCAAGATCTTATCTTACCTTCGCGTGCTCGACAAGGGAGTAGAAAGCGAATATCCTGCTCTCGGCCGTGTGATCTCCGCAGTCCGCGGCGAAGGCCTCGGAGCCCGTATCATGCAGGAAGGCATCAAGGTCGCCTTCGAAGTCTATAATGCGGAGAAGATCTATCTCGAGGCACAGACATACGCCACGAAATTTTATGAGAAACAGGGCTTTCATGTGATATCGGATGAGTTCATGATGGACGGCATTCCACATTACAAGATGCTCTGGGAAAAGGAGTAATAATATGAGTGATAAACTGGTTGCATTCTTTAGCGCAAGCGGCGTGACAAAGGCCCTTTCAGAAAGGCTCGCAGGTCTTATCGAAGCAGATCTTTTTGAGATCGTTCCTGAGCAGATCTACACTAAATCTGACCTTAACTGGATCAACCCGAGAAGCAGAAGCTCCGTTGAGATGAAAGATACGAGCTGCCGTCCTGCTATCTCTTCCAAGATTGAAAACATTGATAACTATAAATATATCTTTGTGGGATTCCCGGTATGGTGGTACAGAGAACCGTCCATTATCGATACTTTCCTCGAGAGCTACAACTTCGAAGGCAAGGTCATCATCCCGTTCTGCACATCGGGAAGCAGCAAGATCGGCAAGTCAGCTGATAACATGAGAGCTTTGGCTCCTAAGGCAACAGTCCTGGAGGGCTTAAGATTTGCCAAGAAAGTCCCGGATGAGGAACTTAAGTCATGGGCAGAAGACAAGATGAAAGAAGCGTAATTAGATGAATACAACTGAGAGATTCCTGAGATACATTAAGGTAGAGACAACATCAAGTGAGACAAGCGGAACGCACCCGAGTTCCGAGAACCAATTTGAACTGGCTAAGATACTTGTAACCGACCTTCTGTCTTTGGGGATCCCGAAGGAAGATATCTTCTTTGACGAAGAGCATTGCTATATCTACGCGAAGATAAGATCCAACACTGATCTCGATGTTCCGAAGATCGGATTTATCGCGCACATGGATACGTCACCTGAGGCTTCAGGAAGAGATGTTAAGCCGCAGTTTGTTTTCGATTATGACGGAGAGGATATAACTCTTTCTGAAGGGAAAGTATTGAGTCCTTCCGTATTTCCTGAACTTAAGCAATACGTGGGAAAGACACTGATCACGACTGACGGTACTACGCTTCTCGGATCTGACGACAAATCGGGCGTGGCTGAGATAATGGCCATGGCTGAGTTCGTTATGACCAACTTCGGATTCGAGCACGGCGATATCATGATCGCATTCGCGCCTGACGAAGAGATAGGT
>CAMYXL010000093.1 GCA_947303255.1 uncultured Clostridia bacterium
GGAGTTTGAGTTTTTCGATAAGATAAACAGGTTTAAGGCTAGCGGCGGTAACTCAGTCCTAAGTATCCTTAATAAAGGGGCTTCAGTTATTAATGAGATCCTTGAGAGCGATGAACTGAGTGAACTTGTAGATCTTGAAGATGAAGACCTTGGTCTGATCTCTGATATTTTCGATGATCTGTCTGATATCAAAGAATCCGAGCTTGTCTTTGATGAGGATTTTTCTCCTGAAGACATGTTTTCCATGAACTTTTATAACGATCTTGTCAGTTTCTCCAAGAAGACATCGGAAGTCATAGAGGATGATTTTTATGATCTTTTCGTTGCTCATTATACTGTTTATCACTTTGAGGCCGTCGTCAAAGAATACGAAGTCGAAGGGGAGATGTATCCTGATACCACGCTCCGTGGTACTGACTACAGGGACTTAAATGCCGATGAATGTGCAGACATGGAGTATATAATCACGGGCATGAAGGGCGGATTGGGAATATATACGGTAGGTCATATCATTTCAGGTTTTATCATACTCTCTGAGATCGTAAATCTTCTCCTGGATGAGGATTTTATGAAGGTTGCCAATAAGATAGCTAAGATCTTGTCCGTCATATTCCAATTCCTTTTGGAAGGGGTTAAGATCCCACCGTATGTCTTTGTTATCATAATCCTCATTTATTCATCTGCTGCTCTGATGATCAAAGATATGGTCAAGATCTATATGGGAAAAACAGTTGAAGTTCTTAAGATCTCCAAAGCACCTGAGCCTTTGAATGAAGGGTTTTCCATGAATTACAAAGACTTTGCGTTTTACTTTGCTCTTGTTGCGGGTAGCGGTATGGACAGCAGGATCATTGAAGTTCTCGAAAACAAGTATGGTCCGATAATGACCAAGATCAGCCTGGGAACTCAATATAGAGATGACATCTATTATGTAAAGTCCGGATATGATCTTTACGGTTTCTAAAGAGAGGTAATTATGAATAAGAAAGGATCGATCGCAATCGAGGCATCCGTTGTATTTACGGTGTTTCTCATCATTTTATCTGTTTGCGTCACTTCGATGAATATTCGAAAATGTGATATCGTTATGCAGCAGGCAATAGATCAGACTACAGAAGACATACAGATCCTCTTACCGTATACATCAATCGGAGCAGAGATGGTAAATGTCTTAAACGGTGATCCTGTAATGGGTCAAAATGCTGCAATGACATACGATTCAATCTGTTCGTTATCCGAAAATCTGGAAAGACTTCTGGGTCACAGCATTGAAGAACTCGTCTTAAACGGTACACTGGGAGATGTAATAAGAGACGATATTGCTTCTGAGTATCGAAAACGGTCAGAAGACCTTATCTTTAAACCTTCTGATATAGATGTTCACGTCAGCTATAATGCCGAGCTTAATGTAATCAATCTTTACGTTGAATATGAGATCGAGACCTTATTTGGTGATATCGACCGTAGTCACTATTCAGCTATCCCTTTTTACGGCATATATAATTCTTTGATCAACCGTATAGATTATGAGTCTTCTGAAGAGGAGGATTCGGCTGATCCTTGGGGAATGAGTAATTTTGACAGGGGAGAGTATTTTGAGGATAAATACGGTTCTAATCTTCCGCATGTATTTCCAACTATTAACAAATTCGAAGACGGCAACTGTGAGAGCATCATGAGTATCGATCTGACCAAAGACACATATCAGTCTGATTCCAGGATCAACGAGAGGATCAGTGAGAAGATCTCAGAATTGGAAGAGTTTAAAGGCGCTGATGTCAATATTAACGGCGAATCATACGTCATTGGAGAAGATGAGATAATAACGAAGACTTTAACGATCATAATCCCCGAAAACTCGCCTCAATCCAGGGTGGAAAGCCTGGAAAACTCGATAAATACGTATAGCAACGGTAATATTAATATAAATATAATTAAAGATAACACCTCATATTGAAAAAAATATTTCACTTTTACATATTAAAGTGATACACTAATTTGTGCTATTTTGATAATTGGGTTATCATAGTATAGATTTTTTTGTGGAGGTAAGCTTGCTTGAAATCTAATTCGACCGTTAGACGCCCATCCTTGGTTGATTCTGGAAACGGAAGCAATTCTGAATCTAAATCAGTCGGAGAGACACTTCGTAAGGCTAAAAGAGATCTTTTCTTTCGTCGTTGTCTGGTAGGTATCTTTCTTGTTTTGGTCATTACAGTTGTTGCTGCATTGTTCATTCTCGGATATGTAAGCGACTTTATTGATTTCATCATTGCCTGGGTTGAATAAAGATGAACGATAAGATCAGAGATCCATATATTGATATCTTTTATGATGCCATCCTTTCACTTAAGGATCGAAAAGAGTGTGACAATTTCTTTGAGGATATTTGTACTATCTCAGAGATCAAATCTATGGCTCAACGTCTTCAAATAGCTGTTTTGCTTAACGAAGGTAAAACTTATACAGAGATCATTGATGAGACCAAAGTCAGTACAGCAACTATTTCCAGAGTTAATAAGTGTCTGGAATATGGTGCTGACGGCTATAAAACAGTTTTGTCCAGGATCTCTCCTGAAATAGAAAATTAATAATACGAGGTGTGGAGATGGGAATTATTTCTTCAATATTCGGTACTCACAGTGATCACGAGATTAAGAGGATCATGCCGACAGTCAACAAAGTAATGGAGCTTGATGAGAGCTTTCAGAAACTTACTGATGAAGAATTGGTAGGAATGACACAAAAGTTGAAGGACAGACTTGCTAATGGTGAGACATTGGATGATATCCTTCCTGAAGCTTTTGCAACAGTCAGAGAGGCTGCTTCCAGAGTTTTGGGTATCAAGCATTATAAAGTTCAGGTTATTGGTGGTATGATCTTGCACCAGGGACGTATTGCCGAAATGAAGACCGGTGAAGGTAAGACTCTCGTTGCTACACTTCCTGTTTATCTTAATGCTTTGACAGGTAAAGGCGTTCACGTTGTTACCGTAAACGATTACCTTGCAAAACGTGATAGTGAGTGGATGGGTAAGATCTATAAGTTCCTTGGTCTTTCAGTCGGACTTATCATTCATGATATTCCAACAAATGAACGTAAGGGCATGTATGCTTGCGATATCGTTTATGGAACAAATAACGAATTCGGATTTGACTACCTTCGTGACAATATGGTTGTACGTAAGGACCAGATCGCTCAAAGAGAACTTAATTATGCCATCGTCGATGAGGTTGATAGTATCTTGATCGATGAAGCCAGAACACCTCTTATTATTTCCGGTAGAGGAACAGAGTCTTCAGACCTTTATCAGAAGGCTGATGATTTCGTTAAGACACTTAAGAGATACACAGTTGTTGAGACTGACGATAAGGTCGATATGGACGAGATCGTTGGTGACTGTGACTATGTAGTTGATGAGAAAGCAAGTACTTCTGTACTTACTGCTAACGGTGTTCGTAAGGCCGAGAAATTCTTTAACGTTTCCAACCTTTCGGATCCTGATAACTTCAATTTGCAGCATTATGTAAATAATGCTCTCCGTGCTCACGGTAACTACAACAAGGATCAGCAGTATGTAGTCATGGATGGAGAAGTTATCATCGTTGATGACTTTACAGGTCGTTTGATGCCTGGTCGTCGTTATAGTGACGGTCTCCACCAGTCAATCGAGGCAAAAGAAGGAGTTAAGGTTGCTAACGAGAATAAGACACTTGCAACAATTACATTCCAGAACTTCTTCCGTATGTATTCCAAGATCGCCGGTATGACAGGTACTGCTTATACTGAGGAAGCTGAGTTCAGAGCAATTTATGGTCTCGATGTTATTCAGATCCCTACAAACAGACCTATCGCACGTGTAGATGAGCATGACGCTGTATTTAAGACACAGAACGGTAAGTATCAGGCGGTTCTCAAGGCTGTTATCGAAGCACATAAGACTGGTCAACCTGTTCTCGTAGGTACAGTTAACGTAGATAAGTCCGAGTTCTTAAGCAAGATGTTCACAAGAGCCGGTATCAAGCATAACGTATTGAATGCTAAGAACCACATGAGAGAAGCTGAGATCGTTGCTCAGGCTGGTCGTAAGGGCGCCGTTACGATCGCTACTAACATGGCTGGTCGTGGTACCGATATTCTTCTTGGTGGTAATGCAGAGTTCATGGCTAAGCAGGAAATGCGTAAACTCGGCTATTCTGATGAGTTGATCGAAGCATCAAATGCTCATAACGAGACAAGTGATGAAGTTATCATTGAAGCTAGACAGCGTTTCTCAGCTCTTAAGGACAAGTTCTCTAAGGATATTGCTCCTGAAGCAGAGGAAGTTAGAAACGCAGGTGGTCTTTTCATCGTTGGTACAGAAAGACATGAGTCAAGACGTATTGATAACCAGCTCAGAGGACGTTCCGGCCGTCAGGGAGACCCGGGACGCACGAAGTTCTATCTTGCTTTGGATGATGATCTTTTCAGAATCTTTGGTGGTGACAGAGTTACTAAGACATTTAACAGCTTGGGTGTTGATGAGACAATGGAGATCCAGACAGGTGTTGTATCCCGTTTGATCGAATCTTCACAGAAAAAGCTTGAGGCTATTCACTTCGGTACTCGTAAGAATACACTCGAGTACGACGATGTTATGAATATCCAGCGTACTATTACATATGAGCAGAGACGTAAGGTAATCGACGGTGCAGACATGCACGATACATTCCTTAAGATGGTTCATAGGGTTGCTGAAAGAACAGTTTCTTCTTACTCCAATGACGGTAACCTTACAGTTAGTGACCAGTATGCTCTCGGTATGAAGATCGAGGATCTTTATGGTAATCTTCCTATCGTTGCAGAACTTAAGAGTAAGGAAGTTCTTGAGATTTCCGCTTCTGATATGATCGAGAGGATCAATGACGAGGCAGTTAAGGCTTTGGAAGAAAAAGAGAATATCGTTACAAGCGAGATCTTCAGAGAAGCTGAGCGTGTTATCCTTCTTACAACAGTTGACTCTAAGTGGATGGATCATATCGATGCAATGGATCAGCTCCGTACAAGCGTTGGTATGCGTGGTGTAGGTCAGCACGATCCGGTTGTTGAGTATAAGATGGAAAGTTCCCAGATGTTCGAAGAGATGAACGACTCTATCCAGGATGACGCTGTAAGACTCTTGATGAAGGGTGAGTTCTCCGCTGAGAAGAGAGTTACAACAAAGTCAGCTGTCAGAAATCTTTCTGAAGGACACGGTAAGGAAGTTTCCAATGCTTCACAGATCCCTCCTGAGGCTAAGCAGGCACAGGGTGCTCAGGCAAGTGACAATGCTCCGCTCCAGCCTGTCAAGAGAGATTCCAAGAAGGTTGGACGTAATGATCTTTGCCCTTGCGGTTCAGGTAAGAAGTATAAGAACTGCTGCGGTAAGAACGAATAATCTTTTGTTTAGATAAAAATGTTAGAGGTCGGATTTGTATCCGACCTCTTTTTATAATAAAATATCAAACGGAGGGTAGTTTATGTTCGATAAAGATACTTATTTGGCTTCTATTAATGAAGCATGTTCTTACATTTCATCTCGTTTTTATATGACGGGAGTAGATACTTGTATTTTTTTGGGTTCTGGTTTGGGTCCTTTTACTGATTTGGTAAAGTGTGTTAATAAGATCAGCTATTCTGATATACCTGGTTTTCCTACAACAACAGTTATTGGTCACAGCGGAGAACTGATCCTTGCTGATGTTGAAGGGAAGAAGGTGATCCTTCTTTCCGGACGTTTTCATTACTATGAAGGCAATGATATGTCCGTCTGTACATTCTATGTCAGAGTTCTATCCAAGCTTGGTATTAAGAATCTTATCCTTACAAATGCGGCTGGCGGAATGCTTGACGGAATGGAACCATCGGATCTTATGGTCGTAACTGATCATATCTCACTGTTCTGTGAATCACCTTTGAGAGGTCCTAATCTTGATGAATTTGGAGCTCGTTTTATCGACCAGTCATTTGTTTATGATAAGGAAAGGATCGCTCTTCTTAAAGCAACTGCTGAAAAGCTCGGAATCAAGCTTCATGAGGGTGTTTATTGCTATACCAAAGGTCCTCAGTATGAAACTCCTTCTGAGATAAGATTAATAAAGAATCTTGGCGGAGGTGCCGTTGGAATGTCTACGGTTCCTGAAGCGATCGTAGCTTCTCATTGCGGTATAAAGGTAACTGCGGTTTCCTGTATTACAAATCTTGCAGCCGGAATCTGTAAAACGGCTCTTAATCACGAAGAAGTACTTGCGAATGCTGCTAAGGCATCGACCAATAGCTGCAAGTTAGTATATGAATTTATAAAACAATTGTAAGGAGAAAAAAATGGAAGTTCCTTTTTATGACGTAAAAGACATTAATCTTGCACCTTCGGGTAAGAAAAAGATCGAGTGGGCATATAAGAATATGCCTGTTCTCAGAGCTATCGAAAAAGAGCTCATTGATGAACAGCCTTTTAAAGGCCTTAAGATATCTGTATCCGTTCATGTTGAGGCTAAGACCGCTTGTCTTGCAAGAGCTTTGGCAAGAGGCGGTGCTGATGTAGCACTTACAGGATGTAATCCTCTTTCTACTCAGGATGATGTCGCTGCTGCTCTTGCTGCAGACGGTATGCATGTTTACACGATTCATGGTGATAATGAAGAAAACTATATAAAGCACCTTGAGATGGCTCTGTCTTTTGGTCCTGATATCGTTATCGATGATGGCGGAGACTTTGCAATGCTTTTGCACTCAACTCATAAGGATCTTGTTCCTAAGATCATCGGCGGATGTGAAGAAACTACGACAGGTGTTCACAGACTTGAGATCCTTGAAAAAGAGAATAAGCTGCTTTATCCGGTAGTTGCTGTTAATGATGCTCGTTGTAAGCATCTTTTCGATAACAGATTTGGTACAGGTCAATCCGTATGGACTGCCATTATGGCTACTACAAATCTTGTGGTTGCAGGTAAGACTGTCGTTGTTGCCGGATACGGAATGTGCGGTCGTGGTGTAGCTATGAGAGCTAAGGGTCTTGGTGCTAAGGTAGTTGTTACTGAGATCGATCCTGTAAAGGCTTGCGAAGCTATTATGGAAGGCTACGAAGTAATGACTATGGATCAGGCGTCTAAGGTTGGTGACTTCTTTGTTACTGTAACCGGTTGTAAGGATGTTATTACTAAGAATCATTACCTCAATATGAAAGACGGTGCTGTCTGCTGTAATGCTGGTCACTTTGATTGTGAGGTTAATATCAAGGATCTTGAATCAATTGCCGTAAGCTTTGAGGAAGTTAGAAATAACATTATCGGTTATACACTTGAGAATGGAAACAGGATCAATATCATTGCTGAAGGACGTCTTGTTAACCTTGCTTCCGGTGACGGACATCCGGTTGAGATCATGGATATGAGTTTTGCGTTGCAGGCTCAGTCAGCAAGATATATTGCTAAGTATGGTAAGGAGCTTGAGAAGAAGGTTTATCAGACTCCTGAGATCATAGATAACCGTGTTGCAGAAATTCTTCTCGACACTAAGAATATTAGTATTGATGTACTTACTCCTGAACAGGAAAAATACATTAATTCATGGGATTTTGAATAAGGGGATTTAATCGTGGATAATTTTTCAAGCGATAACAAACCGGAAGAGATTAAGTATGAAATGAATGATGATCAGATTAAGAATGATCTGGTTCAGGATGGAGTTGTATCGGTTACGGAAATGACTGAGAATTCATCTGAAGATAATCATCAGCCAATTATTTCAGAAGAGGAGAGAGGCTCCAGTGAGGATTCCGATCCTGAAGTTGTGAATCCTGTTGTAACGACAGAATTGGTTGATGACAAACCGACT
>CAMYXL010000094.1 GCA_947303255.1 uncultured Clostridia bacterium
ACCATTTTTCAGAAGACTGTACTATTTTAGAACCATAACCATCAAATTATGCACCGACTATAAATATCTGGACACTAGGCTCTGCCGAGTGTTGTAAGATGAATAGAACCTTAATGATGGTTCTACTCCTTTATCCTGCTTAAAATTCGTATTAAAAATGACTCTTTTTTACGTAAAAAAGCAGTGCATATTTGCAAGCAGGATAAAGGGTTGTACCCAAAGTTATGGCTACAACCGTTTCACAAAACCCGGCAGAGCCGTGTTTGGAAGGCTTAAAGTAGGTTTCAAGTTAGAGTATTTTCTGGGTATAAAATCCGATAATCTACAAGATTTTGGGTACAAAATGCTATTCGAGTCTTATTTTTCAGACATCGTTTTGGGTACAAAAGTGAAAAATACCCCCAAAAGATATGATTTCGAAATATAATATATTCATCAAGAAAGCTCTTAACCGATGGTTTTTTTTTATTTAAACAATAGCGATAAATCGAAGTTTCTTGAGGTGAAAAAATGAATAAAACTAAAGCCTTATCACTTATCTTAGCTACAACTTTATTATTGGTTTCATGCGGAATAAATAAAGATTCAACTGATAATTCTGATGGAACAGTGCCTGTTTCAACTGATCCTAAGGTTGCGGATCCGATGGTAGAGATGCCATCAGCATCACTTCTTCGGGCAGAAGGAAGATACGCTTATACATGCGTTACATATGAATCCGATAAGAACAGCGCTGCTTCTGTAAGTAAATCCAAGATATTCATGGTGGATGATCAATATGGTCTTTCGTTGGAATATCTCTATCGTGAAGATAATGAGAAAAAGAGTAAGATTCTCTTGGTTAACAGTGAAGGAGAATTAGTGGATGATATCTCTCTTAAAAAAGGACGATTCATATCTGGATATACTGATGGAAAATATGTAAGTTACGATCAATCGATGGGCGAAGCGAATATCTTGAACAGCGAAGGTAAGGATGTTTCTTCAATTAAACCAGAATTTGATGCTTTTGATATAAAGGTTAATGATGACGGAATCTGGTTTTATGGTGCCAATGATATTGAACTGTATTCTGTAGATGGAACAAAAAAGTGTGATCTGGAGTTCGAGGATGAAGCTCTCTCATTTGAAACCCCATTAATTAAATCCGGTGATGACACATATGCTGTCACAGAGCAAGGAAACATAATGGACTTCTACCGAATAGATATTCCTGCATCTACAGTTGAACTGATATGGGCGGCAGGAACCGCTGATATAGGAAGAAAGTTTGTTGACGGCTATATGATCAAAGGAAACGATGTTTATAAGATTGAGCCTCTTTATCACGCAACTCAAAAGATTGCCGATCTGGGACTTAGCAATGTGTTTCCTCCGCAAAGAAATCTTTCAATGGGATTCTCAGAAGGGTTAACTGTCTTCATAGACGACGATCATTTTGTCAGATTCTATCCTTATTCTGACGGTTCGATAGAAGCAACATTTTTCACTTACGATCCTAATGCTGATTTTTCGGATATGAAAATAATAACCGTTGGTGGTTTTGGTTTATCAAACGATGCGCCACTTAATTATGCTATCAGTAGATTTAATTCCTCAACTGAAGAATATCACATCAGGACGATTGAATTTTGGGACGTATATTGTCCTGATAAACAGAGTGGAGATATAGATACCGTTAAGATGTTTAAAGATTTTGCTGATGGGAATGTGCCAGATATATTTTATGGAACTTATTTTGACTATGATTATATGGGAAAAGCGGGAATGATTGAAGACCTGGCTCCGTATCTTAATGGTGATGAGAGTTTTAACGAGGAAGAAATCACTCCGTCGATCAAAAACATTATGTTTGACAAAGAAGGAAAGTGTTATAAATTGTTTCCTTGTTATGCACTAACATGTATGGAAGGTAACGAAAGTGCTATAGGAAATTATGACAATCTTACAATCTATGACGTATCACAACTCGCAGAAAATAACAACCTTCAGGCAATGCAAATCAATCTATCAACAGATATGGCATATGACATCATAAATCCTAGCCTCAAAGAATGGTGGGGAGTATATGGAGAAAAAACTATTACAGAAGAAAAATTGAAGGATATAGTTAAGTTTTGCCTTGAAAACGGAGAGTCAGAAGAAGATTACTGGAAACATGCTACTGAAAGAAATGGCACTCCAACCGAGGAATATATTAATATGTATTTGTTAATGCCCTCATCTATAAGTTGTGGCTCTCTTGCTGAATACAAAACAACAACTGAGGATACAAAAGGTTGGTGTAGTGTGGGAATTCCGTCTATCGATGGATCTCATTATGTAGTAAGTCCTTTGTGTCTTTTAGGGATGTCTTCAGCTTCGGAGAATAAAGAGGCCTGTTATAGATTTATGAGTCTTTTGTTTGATTACGAGACGCAGCGACAAGTTATAATTGATACATTTAATGGAAGAATCCCGATAAATAGGACTGTTTTGAACAATTTCATATTGAGTTATACAGATCCTGAAAATTGTCCGGATGAAGATTTTGTTAATATGGCAAGTGAATGGTTGTCCCATCCGGGAATGGAATATTCTGATGATAAACTAACGAAATTAACTACGGCAATTGCATCTGCAGATCGACTGGAAGTTTATGATAATGGTCTCAAAGCAATAATTGAGGACGAGTTTGATGATTATTGGTCACAGGGCAAGAGCATTGATGAGATTACAAAATCTCTCATGAACAGGCTTGATCTGTATGTTGCTGAGAATTATCAGTGATTGACCACAGTTTTGACCACAGTTTGACCAAAAACTCATTTTGAAACAATCGAATAAATGGGATGACCAGGTAAAAATGAACTTTTTTATATACCAAAAGTGGCTATTTTTGATGTGATAGACGCAGAAGTGTGAGAAATTTCAAATTCGAATCTCTCCTTCTCCGCCAGATCTCAAAGGCCTTGAAACTTAACTGTTTCGAGGCTTTTTCTTTTGCTCGAAAACACTCGCGACCCGACATTGGACTTTTACGAACAAGGTATGGTGTATAATAGGGGCGTCAGAGCAAGGTTTTGCTCCTGACACACTTAATCTGGATTTAAAGGATGAACTTAATATGAAAAAAACAACTATACTTTCAACCGTTCTCTGCCTGGCGCTTATAGCCTCCGGCTGTAACGGAAACAAAGAGGCTCCGTCAAGTGAGTCAAAAGCATCGGAAACTTCAGCAGCTGCTTCGGAAGAAACAACTGAAGAAACGACAGAAGCAACAACTGAGGAGACTACTGAAGAGACTGAAGCAAGTAAGGCCGAAGGTACATCTTACGATATCAAGGTTGAAGATGTTAAAACAACGCTTTCTGATGACTACGGCGAATATAAAAGGATCCTTCCTAAGCTCATCGTTAACGGTGAGGAAGCAACTGAGATCAATAATGAGATCGCAAGTTACATGGATGAGAATTTCCCTTTGGATGACCGTTACGGTGATAATCTGGATGGTTTTGAGACCAACTATAACTGGGGTGTTAAAGACAACACATTGTCCTTTATCATTAATGCCAACTATATAAGCGAGGACTATGGCGATCATGTAATATTCAACTATGATCTCGACACACTTAAACCTATTGAAGACAGCGAAGTTACAAGCCGCTTCGGCTTGACTGATGAAGAGTTGTTCAGCAAGACAGCCGAGATCTACACGGAATATTTTTCGGACAGAGAATACATTGATGTCGAAAAGAGTATCGAGATAATCGGCTACGACAAGATCACTCCTTTCGTTACGCCTGACGGTAATACCGGTGTTGCAGGCGCGATCGTAGCAGGCGAAGGTTCACAGTTTGCAGGCTCGGAAAGCTTGTGCTGTTTTGATCTGACTACAATGGATTCCGTTAGTCTCAGTTGGTAAGTTTTACGGATGAATAACCGAAGGCCGCCGTCAGGCGGTCTTTTCTTTGCAGCAAATCCCTGTCCCGAAAATTCCCGTCATTTGTACAGTCCTTTAGAACGGTACATTTTACGGGAATTCTTGCTTTTTTACCGTCATTTGTACAGTCCTTTAGAACGGTACATATAACGGGTTGTTTTGTCGATTTTGTCGCTTTTTGTCGAAAACTATGGGCAATTAAGAGAGATTTAAGAAATATCTAAGTCTTCCATAAAGGATTCTCTTTTTCGAAAACATAGAATACAGACATGAAAAGCGAAAAGGAGAACTTAAAAATGAATAACAACCTCGTAAAGGAAAACACAAAAAGAGAATTCGGAAGATCGATGCTCTGGTATTGGATAAGCTACTTCGTAGTTACCATGATCGGTGTGGGACATACATTCTTTAACATCCTGGTACTTCACATGGGTTCCATGGCGCAGGGCCCGGGCCTCGGTGAAGGATATGAGATGACGAAGCCCTGGCACCCGCTCTATAACATCATCTTCTTTACGATATTTGCACTTATCTATCTTAAGGGAATGAAGCAGCCGACATTTAAGAAGGCTCTCACCACAGGTGCTTTGTGGTCAGGACTCAGCATCGTTTTGGATCTTGTGGGATGGGTATTGATCCCGCATCCGTTGAGCCTTACGTTTAAGCAGTTCTATATCGAATATCAGCCATGGATCACACTTGTTTATCTTGCAATGCTGGTCGCTCCTGTTATTGCCTATCTGTTGATAAGAAAGAAGAAATAAAAGCCCGTAACAGTTAATGTTTTGCCCGTCAGTAGTGTTATACTTAAGGGGTGTTTGGTTAACACAGACTTGATCAGGGGGAACAGGAAATAATGAAAAAAGTAATCATTGTCGGAGCAGGAATCTCCGGAATGGCTGCCGGTATCGTTCTGCAGAAATCGGGCTTTGAGACCGAGATCTATGAGAAGAACCCGATCCCGGGCGGCGAGCTGACAGGCTGGAAGCGTGAGGGTGTTTACATCGATAACTGTATCGACTATCTCATGTGCAGCAAAAAGGGCAGTGACATGAACGACTTCTGGCATGACATCGGCATGCTCAAGGACGGTCTTAAGATGTATGACAAAGACGTGTTCTTCACATACAAGGGACACGGCGGCGAGATAACCTTCAGAAGAGACAAGGAAAGAACCAAGAGCGACATGCTCAAGCTGTCTCCTGATGACAAGGAAGCTATTGATAAGTTTTTCGAGAACGTTACCCGTGCAGAGAGCATGATCATGCCTCTTTCAAAGCCTATGGACAAGATGGGCCTTAGAGATTTTATGAAGCTCGGCGACTTCGCCAAGAATGTTCCTGCAGCACAGAAAGCATATAAGGGCGTCAGCGTTAAGGATCTTTCCTTAAGCTTCAAGAGCCCTGTTCTTCAGAGCGCAGTTATGCTAACACACCCTGAGCAGACACAGGCATATTCATTCATCATGTCATATGCTATGTGTACTTCGGGAAGCGGTGATATTCCTGAGGGCGGATCTTTGGCAGCAGCTACAAGAATCGCTGACAGATATAAGGAACTCGGCGGTAAGATCCACGTTAACGCTCCTGTAAAGAACGTTAAGATCAACGGCAAGATCGCTGAAGGAATCGTTCTTGAGGACGGAACGGAAGTTAAGGCTGATTACGTCATCTGCGCGACAGATGCTAACCACACATTTACGCATCTTCTTCCTTCTGAGTACATGCCTAAGAAACTTAAGAAGTGTTTTGATGATCACGAGCACTTCTCCGTATTCAGTAAGTTCCACGCAGCATTCCTCGTAGATTGCAAGACCAGCATTCCTGCTGATACTTCATTCTGGGAGAGTGAAGGAATCACGGTATGGGACAAGGTTCACAAGGATATCGGAATGATCTGCTATGACTACGATCCGACCATCACACCTGAGGGCAAGACCATCCTTCAGATGAAGTTGTTCCAGTATTCCGACGATGTTGATAAGTGGTTTGAACTCGCTAAGGACCGCGAGGCTTATGAAGCAAAGAAGAACGAGATCGCTTCCGACATGATCAAGCTCATCGAGAAGCAGTATCCTGAGACAGAAGGCAAGATCCATGTTCTCGATACCTGGACACCTGTATCCTACGCGAAAAAGTGCAACGCCTACAGAGGTGCTTACATGGCATTCGTTGCAGATAAGGACACAAAGACAGTTACAACACCTGGCGTTGTCAAACAGCTCAAGAATGTCTTCCTCGCCGGACAGTGGCTCATGGGTTCAGGCGGACTTCCGCCGGCAACAGCTCAGGGCAAATACGCTGCTTGGCGTATCTGCAAAAAAGAGGGCGTTGAGTGTAAATAATCGATTTCAACAGGGGCCGTCTCATAGTTTTGAGATGGCCCTTTTCTCTGTAACAAAACTGATGTCTGAGAATCCAGTAATTCGTCCCTGTTGATAGGGAGCAAATACCGGATTATGGGCTTAAATACAGTTGAGAATCCCTATGACTAGGGAGCGATTACTGGATTTTAGGCAGAAATCCAGTGTGCAATCCCCTATGACTAGGGATTTAGAACTAGACTTTCTGAGTGCCTATATTAAAAAAGGGTACAGCTCTTTCACATGCTCGTGATAAAATGTGAGACAGGAATAAGGTTTAAGGATGGATAATAGTATGAATATCAGAGCAGAGAATTTCGATGAACTGGTTAAGCAGGAATGGAACTATCCTGTTTTGGACGGGAATAAATGCGGAACTCAATTGAGTGTCTGTGCTGCTGATGCTGATGTTGCGGGAGCGGTCAGATTTACTGATGACATAGACAGGATCAAAGATTTCCCCGATGCCGGATCGGTAAGTGTTTTCGGACTGGATCAGGAGACATTTGAGTACTTCATTAAAAATTTCGGAAAGCAGTTCCGTTATATAAGGTTTTTCAGAAATAAGTGTGTTGAGGATTGGTCGCTTCTGGGGACGCTTCCTGATCTGGAGTGCGTTTACTGGTATGTCAATCAAAAGATCTCAAGGCTCTGGGATATGAGCAACAATAAAGCTTTGAAGGCTGTAGTGCTGGATGATTTTACGAAGTTACATGATATATCGGGCATCGAGAAAGCGCCTTCTTTGGAGTGGTTCGGAATCGGAAATGCTGTTTGGAACGCGGCTGAGATCGATAGCTTAAGGCCGTTTGTCGGAACGGATATAAGACGCATCGATTTTTTCGGGAAGAAGATAAGGGACATGGATATCTCGTTCATTCCGCAGCTTAAGAAACTGGAGGTGTTCGGGTTCCCGACGAATCTTTTTACTACGGAAGAAGTTGCTTGGCTGAAGGCGAAGTGCCCCGGGCTAGGCGGGTATTCCATGAAGCCTTATATCGAGTTTGAGACTTTTAACGAGGAGACGAAGAAGACCGACGTTCCGGCAGTCATAATCACGGGCAAGAGAAAGCCTTGGCTCATCGTTGAGGGAAATGAGAAGAAGATAGAAGACTTCGTAAGGAAGTTTGACCTGCTGGTCGAGAAGTACAGAAACGAGTAATCTTTATTGTTTTCGAAAAATATTCTACAAATGTAGAAAAAGTTATTGACACGATTATTCTACGAGCGTAGAATGAGCCCAGATAGTAAGGGAGAAATATTTACAGGAGGGTTTAAAACAATGAAGATCAAGAAACTCGCATCCGCAATTCTTATGACATCCATAGCAGTAACTGCCGCAGGCTGTTCCGTACAGTTCACGGATAAGACCGCAAACGAGACTTCAGCTGCCG
>CAMYXL010000095.1 GCA_947303255.1 uncultured Clostridia bacterium
AACTTAGATATCGTGCGTTGATTGTGCCCTCTTTACCGGACAACGGTAAGGAGGGTATTTTTGTGTACTAACCTATTTCGACTAAAATGCCGAATTGAAGTGAACCCCCAAAGTTGGACAAAGACTTTGAAATTATTTCTATCGTGATTGCGATAATCACCCTCGTTATAGCTTCAATGACGCTGTTGTTGAAGCTATTTGTTTATTTGGACTCCAAGTTCAAAAACAAATAAAAACCTCACCCATTTGGGTTAGTATTATTTTGAGGAGAATCAGAGCCCGTACTTACCTATATGAGCAAATCGGGCGTAGGGGTTAGTATAATCCGACAGAGTAGGAGGGTTTAATACTAACCTTTTGAAGAAAATATAACATTTAGGTTAGTATGGGATGATTATGAGACGATGAAAACACTAACCTTTTTCGAGAATAAGGACGAAAAGGTTAGTAGTCCAAATTATGACATTACTCTTTATATGCTTTGTTCATCAGAAATATTCCGACTACATCGAGAACGAAGATGAAGCATAGAAGGATTCCTGCTACCATGATGGCCTTTGGCTTTTTCTTGTTCTTGATGTGGTAGATGATGGCGAACATGACATCCGGAAGACCTGTCGCGATCATGTAGAAATACGTAAGGCACGCGCCTATGGCTATGGCGAACGGAATTCCCAAGAAAGTGAACGGGTTCATAAGGCCTGCCACAAGACATAGCCACATCACAAGATTTATGATGAAGAACGGTATCATGACGAGCTTCAAGATGAAGGTTATATTCGTCATCGGCTTGGTGTTCTTTACTCCTGCGATTATTCCCAAGATGAATGAGACTAGAGCGCATACCGCGAAGATGCCGACTTCTATACCGATGAGCTTGAAGTTGAAATTCTTTGGTTTTTGTGCGTAGATCGAATAGAAAACTATCGCCATCGGAATCTGCATGGCATAGAGGTCGATGACACCAAGTATGAGAAAGATCTTGCACGCGAGCATAATGCCCGACTTTTTAGGCGGGTCGCCGTAAACAATTGTATTATCCATTATCCCTTGTCTCCTGTAATTCTGTTTACACTTTTATGGTAAACGTAAGAAGGGATTAGCACAATAGGAAATGATGAATTTTCGTTAAATGTTCATGGCGAAAAGTGCATAGGTAGATGTTTCGGTACATGCTATAATGACTAACAAAATAACCGAAGGTGGGATACGGTATGACTCTAAATCAGCTTAAATATGTTCTGGCTCTGGCACAGGAGAATTCCATCAATGATGCTGCGAAGAAACTGTTCATATCGCAGCCTGCGCTGACTTCAGCACTTAAGTCTCTCGAAGAAGAGATAGGATTCAGTATCTTTACCCGTACCAAGAGCGGCATTTCACTGACAGTTAAGGGAAGTGAATTCATAGGTTATGCTAGGTCAGTCATTGAGCAGTACGATATCCTTGATGCGAAGTATGTTTCTGGAACGAATGCCAAGCATACTTTCCATGTGTCGATGCAGCACTATACTTTTGCGGTTAATGCTTTCGTTGAAGTCATAAAAGAGTACGGCATGGATGAGTTCGAGTTCGAGATCCATGAGACGAAGACCCATGAGGTAATAGAGAACGTAAGAGATCAGAAAAGCGAGATCGGCGTTCTTTATATGAATGACTTCAACAGGGACGTATTAAGTAAGATCATCAATGAGTCAGGACTGGAGTTTACGCCGCTTTTTGACTGTCATATCTACGCTTATATGAGTAAGAGCAATCCTCTTTCGAAGAAAAAGACGGTGACCATGAAGGACTTAGATGATTATCCGTGTCTTGTTTTCGCGCAGGGGGATCAGAATTCATTCTACTTTGCGGAAGAGGTGCTGAGTACGTATGAGTATAAAAGGCTGGTCCGTGCCAATGACAGGGCGACGCTTCTGAATCTCATGGTGGGCATCAACGGCTATACGCTGTGTTCGGGAATCATCTGTGAGGACTTAAACGGTACGGAGTACTGTGCGGTGAAACTTAAGACGACCGAGAAGATGACCATAGGTTATATCTCGAGAAAGTCGTCAATACTGAGCGAACTTGCTGAGAAGTATGTGGCTGAGCTTGCCAAGTACAAGGAGAAAGTCCTCAAATGATTGGCTGGTTATAACTTTTAGTTATAGGTTGCTATACGAAAATACAATTATCCAAGAATCCTGCCTGATGTTAACATTCCTAATAACATTCAATTGTTAGGGGAAATACTGATGGACAGAGGAATAAATACCCGATGTTTGCACTTGGAGGAGACTGAGGGCAAGACGGACAATTACGGAGCATTGAGCTTCCCGATATATCAAACGGCAACATATGCGCATCCGGGCGTAGGGCAAAGCACGGGCTATGATTACAGCAGGCTCCAAAATCCCACGCGTGAGCACCTGGAGAAGGTGGTGGCATCACTGGAGAAGGGCACGGAAGCGTTCGCGCTCAGCAGCGGAATGGCTGCCATCACGCTGCTGTTCGAGCTCTTTAAGCCCGGTGATCACATAATAACCGAATCGGATCTTTACGGCGGAAGTATCCGCCTGTTCGATAATGTGTCGTCAAAGAATTCCTATGAATTTACGAACCTTAACTGCAGCGAGGCTGATATCGAATCGGAGATCAGGCCGAATACGAAGGCGATCTTCATAGAGACCCCCACAAATCCGATGATGAATGTGTCGGATATAAGAAAGATAGCCGAGATCGCTCACACTCACGGGCTTCTGTTGATCGTCGACAATACTTTCCTGTCGCCGTATTTCCAAAATCCTCTGGAACTCGGGGCAGATGTGGTCGTTCACAGCGGAACCAAATTCCTGGGCGGACATAACGATACTCTCGCGGGTTTTATAGTTACGAGTAACGAAGAAGTGATCGAGAGACTTCGATTCCTTATAAAGACAACGGGCGCGGGTCTGCCACCTTTTGACAGCTGGCTTATACTGCGCGGGATCAAGACTTTGGGAGTCAGGATGGAGAAGGCGCAGGCCAATGCGACGATACTCGCGAACTGGCTCAAGGAGTGTAACATTGTTACAAAAGTATTCTTTCCGGGGCTTAAGGAGCATCCCGGTCATGAGATCATGAAAAAACAGGCGAGAGGATTCGGATCGATGATCACCTTTAATGTGGACACCGAAGAGCATGCTCTGAAGGTCCTGGAGAAGGTTAAGATGATCAAGTTCGCGGAAAGTCTCGGAGGAACAGAGACGCTCATTACCTATCCGGCTACCCAGACACATGCTGATGTCAGTGAAGAGGTAAGACTTAAAAACGGGATCACTCCCTGTACTCTCAGGTTGTCCGTAGGCATTGAGGATGTAGAGGATCTAATCGCTGAATTTGAGAATGTTTTCGAGAATATTGATGATTGACAGGAGATAGTATGGCTGAACGCAATCTGAATCTTGATGAATATATAGAGAGGCACGGCACCGACTGCCTGAAATACGATCTGGCGGTCAGGAGGGGATACCCCGCGGACGTGCTGTCGCTGTGGGTCGCGGACATGGACTTCAGGACCAGTTCCTATGTGGAGGACGCGCTCATAAAGAGAGTAAAGCACGGCATCTTCGGTTACACGGAGGTTGGCAAGGACTACTTCGAGGCGGTCGCGGGCTGGATGAAGAGGCACCACGACTGGGAGATCAAGCCTAACTGGCTTATTAAGACACCGGGCGTGGTCTTTGCACTGGCGATGGCCGTAAAGGGGTTCACCCGTGAGGGCGACGCGGTCCTCATACAGCAGCCGGTGTACTATCCGTTCTCGGAGGTCATCGAGGATAACAAAAGAAGGATCGTAAGTAACGACCTGGTGCTGGGCGATGACAACAGGTACCACATCGACTTCGAGGACTTCGAGCGAAAGATCGTGGAAAACGATATCAAACTGTTCCTTCTTTGTAATCCGCAAAACCCGACCAGAAGGGTGTTCACGGTAGAGGAACTTACGAGGCTCGGCAATATCTGCCTTGAGCACGGCGTGCTGGTGGTAAGCGACGAGATACATAATGACTTTGTTTTCGAGGGGAAGCATACCGTCTTCGCGAAGATCAGCGAGGAGTTCGAGCAAAACTGCATTGTTTGCACGGCGGCGAGCAAGACCTTCAACCTCGCGAGTATGCTGATATCGAATATACTGATCCCAAATACCGAGATCAGGAGGCGTTTTCGAAAGGAAGTAGCAGCCTCAGGAATGAGCCAGCTGTCGGCACTGGGCCTTGTCGCTACGCAGACTGCATATGAAAAAGGCGATGAATGGTACGATAATGTCTGTTCTTATATAAAGGATAATATTGCATTTGTTAAGGATTATGTGCGAAAATACCTAGCAGGCGTAAAAGTTGTGGACGGCGAAGGCACGTTCCTTTTATGGCTTGACTTCAGGGCCACCGGCATAGATCCCAAGGAACTGGATCGAAGGATCATTCACGAGGCGAAGCTGTGGCTCGACAGCGGTGCGATATTCGGAAAGGCCGGTGAGGGCTTTCAAAGGATAAACGTAGCGACAAACAGGAGCACGGTCGAAGAGTGCCTGGAAAGGATAAGGACCCGTGTTCTCTACTAAGCATATAGGAGGGATTCTTATGGGTTGTCAGGTTTCTGATCCTGAGATAAATGATCTGGTAGATCTGATTCTTAAAGACTACGAGGATGACAGGACGGTAAATAAGATCGATATCTGTAATCAGCCTAACAAAGAGGCGATCACGGAAGTCATTGACAAGCTGATGAATATCCTCTTTCCGGGATACTACAGCGGCAAGGTCTATAAGATATACAGTCTCAAGAACAACATGTCAGCGGCTATCGAAGATGCTGTCTTCCACATCAAGAAGCAGGTATCGATAGTCCTTAAATACACGGACAAAAACGACGAACTCACAGAAGATGAGTCCGACGAGAAGGCCAAGGAAATCACGTTAAGCTTCATGCGCAAGATCCCTGAGATCAGGGCAGTGCTGGAGACAGACATCGATGCGGCCTACGAAGGTGACCCTGCGGCAGACAGCAAGGACGAGATCGTGTTCTCATATCCGGGCTTCTACGCGATCGCGGTATACCGTATCGCTCATGAACTGTCGCTTCTTAAGGTTCCGATCATCCCGCGAATGATGACGGAGCACGCCCACAGCATCACGGGTATCGATATCCACCCGGGTGCCACGATCGGCAAATACTTCTTTATCGACCACGGTACGGGAATTGTTATCGGTGAGACGACGATTATCGGCGAGCACGTCAAGATCTATCAGGGCGTTACATTAGGCGGATTGTCGACCCGCGGCGGTCAGAAACTTCACGGAAAGAAGAGACATCCTACCATCGGAAATAACGTTACCATCTACTCCGGCGCATCCATCCTCGGAGGAGAGACGGTCATCGGTGACGACGTTGTTGTCGGAGGTAATACCTTCATCGTTAATTCCGTTGATAAGGGAACCCGTGTCAGCGCCAAGGAGCAGGAGCTTAAATTCAAGAGCAACGAGTGAGGTGGCTTATGACCATTTTGCAGCTTAAGTACGTTATTGTCATTGCAGGCTCCAAGTCTTTGCGCGAGGCAGCGAGCAGATTATTTATATCCCAGCCGGCTTTGTCTTCGGCCATAAGAGAACTCGAGGAAGAGCTGGGGATAAAACTTTTCGAGAGGACAAATAAGGGGATACTTCTTACCGAGCAGGGCAAGGAGTTCCTGTCATATGCCAAAGAGGCAGTTAGTCAGTACGAGCTCATCGAGGACCGTTACCTTGGCCGCGAGCACGAGAAGACGCATTTCAGCGTGTCGATGCAGCACTATGTCTTTGCACTTCATGCATTCATGAATGCGGTGAAGGAATTCGATACCGACAAGTACACATATTCTGTTCATGAGACCCGCACGGATGAGGTCTTAAGCAGCGTCCGCGACATAAGGAGCGAAGTCGGAGTGCTGTCGTTCTCGGGAAGCAACGAGAAAGTAATGAAGAAACTGTTCCGCGAGTACGGGCTGGAATTTCATCCTCTGTTGACCCGCGAGACTTTTGCATATGTATGGAAGGATCATCCGCTGGCCAAAAGGAAGGAACTGTCTCTCGATGATCTAAGGCCGTATCCTTGTATATCCTTCGACCAGAGTTCGGAAAGCGACTTCTATCTGGCTGAAGAGGCGCTCGGCAACTATGAGTTCGACAAGCTCATAAAGTCCAACGACCGTGCGACTTCGGCCGAGCTGATGGCGACGCTGAACGGCTATTCCATCGGAACGGGTATCATGATCGCCAGTAAGACGTTGAAGGAAGGATTTGTTACCATCAAGCTCAAAGAGGAAGACCCTCTAACGATAGGTTATATAATCCGCAACAACCACAAGCTGAGTGATATCGGCCAAAAGTATGTGGATGAGCTCTTGAAGTTTAAAGAATAAACGTGATACTAACCCAAAAGCCCCAAAAACGGCGTTAGGGTTAGTATTTTTTCGGGTGTTTTTAATGAGCGTACTTACCTGATTGGCGATTATGCCCTTAAAGGTTAGTTTATAATTCCCGATCTTGAAGAAAAATACTGATCTAAATGAAGGATTCGGGCTTTGAGGTTAGTATTCTTTTTCGAGAAGTACAATAAAAAACTAACCCGGAAGGCGGTTTTGGACGATTAGGTCAGTAATGCCCGGGGTGATAAGCAAAGGTTATAACAAACGATAGATGTTAGGAATTAGTCAGCGCGGGGATTAAGTGATAATATTCTCGCAAGAAACGAAAAATGTATGCTGACTGGAAAGACCGGAGGTAGACAGGAAAGACCACCCCGGTCTTTTAGTTTGCAGAATTTCGGAGGACAAGAAAATGAAGATGTTAAGAAAAATAGCCGCGTTAGTGCTGATAGGAGCTGTTTCTTTAACCGCGCTCACAGCCTGTAACAAGGAGGAGTCAAAAGACGACGGCGATGTTGATATAGTTATCGGAACCGCGAACGGTTCTTTGTGTTTGGCTCCGCTTCATATCGCTATCGATAACGGATACTTTGAAGAAGAATTTAAGAAGGCAGGCGTGACCTGGCGAGTCGAGGAGATCGACATGGGTAACATCTCTGACCTGGTAGCATCCGACAAGATCGATGCTTCCACACAGCTCGCAGGAGCGATGATCCCTCAGATCGATAACGGACTTGAGATCACATTCACCGCAGGAATGCATACAGGATGTACGAAGGTCTACACCAAACCCGATTCAGGCATCACCGAGCTTAAGGATCTCAAAGGCAAGAAGATCGGTGTTCCGTCTCTCGGAGACTCATCCGTAGTTGCTCTTAAAAGAGCCCTTTACGATGAAGGCATCGGCGTAACCACAGAGAACCTTGAAGTCGAGTGGGTAGTATATGGTCTTACCGATCTTCCTTTGGCTCTCCAAAATGGTGCCATCGACGCAGCTGCACTCCATGATCCGGTTGCATATAACGCAGAGACTGAGTACGGCTTCACGAAGATCCTGGATCTCAGTACGGACGAGAAGTTCGCCAACGAATACTGTTGTATGTCATTCGTAACGACCAAGCTCG
>CAMYXL010000096.1 GCA_947303255.1 uncultured Clostridia bacterium
CAGCGGCAGCTACCGTTTTCCAATTAAGGACAACGTGGATGTTCATAGTACTACACCTCCTTTACAGAAAGATAAAAAACGTAGTACCTAGCTACCTACATCCACTATAAGTATAATTTGCTCTCAACAGACACGTCAAGAACATGCTTGCATCTGTCAAACTTTATTTACAAGTTTACATTTACGGAAATTACCAACACACTCTATATTACCAAATGTTTCGTTAACATCTGCCGCTCTGGCTCGACATATCTGACATCTGCACATCCACTATGGCAGAATTTCAAGCAAAACGCCTGAAATCAGGGCGCTAAAAAGCTCCGAATCTCTCCGGAGCTGAAGCATCGCATTGGGTTCTGAGTTTGTGGTATCAACGTGGTTCAAAATCGCTATAAACAACCTTGTAAACCCCGTAGTTACTGAGTTTTACGCTTTAAGCGTGGATGTTTCCATGACAAACAAATAACACTTTAATCATTGATTCATTTCCTTTGCTTTTTTACCAAGGAAACTATAGCACAGATTTTTAAAAACAGACATTAACGATTCCATTCTTCTACAAAAACTTCGTTAACACCTTTTTCCGGTGTAAGAAAGAAAACTCGCTTTACCTCTAAAAAATTCTTCTCTTCGTTATAATCACTTGAAATATGAATAGTAACAACATCACCAACATTGGAGATATATCCATGCCAATTCCAACTTGTGTCATTTAGTTCAGTAGAATCAAGTTCATCTGATGCCGGATTACCATCCCATGAAGACTCATCATGAAAGCGCTGTGCTGTAATAATTCCATCATCCTGAATTACAAAGCAATTCTGCTTGCAACTATCCGCAAGAAGTTCAAAAACTGATTATCTCATTGCTTGGCAGTGAGTTAAAGGCACCATGTTATTGAGCGCTTACGTTACTCCTATTCGCAGCAAAAAGAACGCCTGCCGCAGCAGACGCCCTTGTAAAAGCTACTTTTTATCTGTTTCCCATCAGTTCCAGTTGACACCTGCATCTTCAAGCGTTGTGTTCATCGGCGCCAGACCAGTTTCAATGCATTCAGAGAACATCTGACGATCATTCCAGACCATCTCAAGGAACTCTTCCTTCGAATAATATGTGTAACCTGCTTCTTCGAAAAGCGCTTTGATCTCTTCTTCTGTCATTTCTTCCCAGGCTTTGATCCTGAAAGGGTAATTTTCTTCATCATAAATAGACAAAGTCGGCTCACTGTTGAGTAAAAACTCTTCTTTTGAACCGAATATCTCATCATAAATACCGGGAGGACAGCTGAGAAATTCCAATGTATAAACGAATTTGTATCTCGGAACAACTTCATCTTCGTAATGCATTATTCCATAACGATAAGAAAAAATGACGGCCGATCTCTCGTCAGACGAAAGCTCATTACTTACATTCACGTCGAACGTGAACCATTCATCGTCACCATCCTCATGCCAGTACTGTATCATCACATTTTTCTCACTTATAATGAACTGAACATAATCATCACTCGAGAGCATTGAATCGTGGTCCCTGACATACAGGTAACGTCCCAATGAACCTTCTTCCGTAATTCCTTCAGAAGCCTCATAAACATATCCCGTCCAGAAAATTCCGCAATCAGTACACTTTCCATCCTCGAAAATGTGTCCGCTCGGTCCCATGGTAGCACTCGTCTCCGAAGTCGTCTCTTCACTCTCGGACACCTCTGCAACGGTTCCTTCCGCGCCTTCGGAATCCTTCGTATCAGCTGTCTCCTTCGTCTCTTCCTTTTCTTCCGTTTCTACTTCTTCTTTTTCCTCTTCCCTATCTTTGACCTTTTTACCTCTGGAATTGTCGTTCTTCTCGCAGCCGCACAAAAGGCATGTCGAGAGAAGAACAATGCTTACAATAAACGAAACTGTTTTCTTCATATTGGGTCCTCTCAAAAAACGCAACTCAAATGCATACCTAACTACAGTAAGTCCATTCTAAAGTAATAAATTTTCCTTGTCTAGCCTTGCACCATACTCGAACCGGTAAGCCGCTATTCTGACATGCCTCTACCATGCTGATCCACCCGGCATATTTGACATCCGCACATCTAATATGGCAGTATTTTTGTCATGATATCTGATATCAGGGCACTAAAAAGTTCCGGAGATATTCGGAGCCGTAGCATTATTTCGTTTAACCTCATATTTCAGATAATAATATCAAATAATCATCTTAGAATGAGCTGTGACAATATATACAGCCGAATTTATTTTTCTCCTGACTCTTTCCGCATACCGGACATTTTACAACGGATTTTCTATGAATATCCATAAGCCCAATACCTTCACTAACTATATAAGGCTTGTGACAATTTGAACATACAGCTGCTTCTGCTCTTGGTTTAACCTTTTGAGTAGTGTGGCAATTAGGACACTTTGCAAGAACCATATGGGCTGTATCGGATTCGCCCGTCTTTCCGATGATATAGTTATTGATGTTATCTGCAAGATTTTCAATTGCATCGTCATCAGATAAGATTTGTGCCTGTTTCAAGCTAAAGGCTCTAGGCAAATCATTAGCATCATCACAAGCAAAAAAGATTTGCTTCGTGCTGTCATTTTCCTTAAGTTTAAGGAATCTGCTCCACTCATTCTTAACCCAAGGTGACTCAATATATTCCGCTCTTGTACCAAATACAACCATAACTTTCGAACTTTTCAAAGCTGCAAAAATATACGGTTCAAAATCAATTCCGAGCTTATCTTTAAGTGTTGTTCTGGAATAAAAAACTTTATAGCCGTAATCAGTAAGTTCGTCGTATAACTCTTCTGCCAATTCGCTATCCTTAGTGCGCTTCTTGGTGTCTTCATCCGTTTCTTTGTAGCATATAAAAACATCGTAAGGCTTTTCTTTGGAAGCAATGTTTAGATATTTTTGTTGGATCTCATTGATTTCTTCCGCACTTCTTTGAAGCTTTTCTTTTTGCTCTTCATCACATAATTCAAGAGCCTCACGATAAGTTCTGAACTCCAAAATACTCTCATCATTAATTCTGTGAAGAGTCGGTATATATCTACTCGAAATTGGATCCTCAACGTATTCTATACCATATCCGCAAAGTGTTTGGGCCCATAAAATATCAGCAAAAGGAGGTGTGTTATCCAATATTTCGTCATAGATTCGAAATGCCCTGTCAAATTCACAGTGCTGTCTTAAATAATTAGCCCTGTTTAAAAGATCTATGTATTTGCCTGTTTCTCCGCTGATTATGTTGGTTACACCACAGTATTCGCAAACGCATACTGAACTTTTAACATTCAATGCGCCACCGCAGCTCTGGCAATTCAATGATTCTACCTGCATAACCAAAATCCCCCCGTATGTAATCTCCCGTAACAATTCCAATTATCTCATTAAAACAATGAATAGCAAACAATGTATCTTTTGCTTTTTCCTATGAAAACTATAGCATAGTTTGGAAAAAAGCACTTCACTTCCTGGCAAGTTGAAGATCGATAGTATCGTAGATAAACAAAATTCCGCCATGCTCATTGATCGCATTCTTTATCTCATCAAAAAAAGCATTACGAATTGATTCTTCCATAGCGATATGATCGGAATATGTTCCAAGCAGATCAACATATGCCTCTGCAGTGAATTCTCTTGTTCTCGTAAACAGCTCATATTTTATATCACTGAAGCCGTATTTTCTCGCTATTTCAGCACGCTGCCGAGCATTTTCTTCTGAAAACTCAACAGGAATTACGGGCTTTTTATCGTAATACTTGTAGTAGTATTTCGCGTAGAGTTTCTCTATTGCCTCTGACAGCTCAGGCTCATGCTTACATATAAACGGATGATTAGCAAATCTGGCAAATACACCTCTCTTTTTCAGTGCACCATTAACAGATCTGTAGCCTGTATCCTCAGGTATCCAATGAAAAGCCGAAGCCGAATAGATCAAATCGTATTTGCCGTCTTCCAACATCAGATCTTCGAATTTAGAAGTGACTACGCTAAACTTTTCAAAATCCTTGAACTTATCTCTGCATATATTCGATAGGTTCTCACCATATTCAACGGCAGTCAGATTACATCCGGTCAACAGGAATGGCAAAGTTGCCTGACCGCCACCAATTCCGACCTCAAGAACTTCACTGGATTCATCGATCCCACAATAATCAAAAATACAATCATACAACTCTTCAGGATAGTTTGGCCTCAGTTTCGCATATTTCTCAGCTGCAGTATCAAAAGTCCAACCCTTACCGCTTAGAATATCCATATAACTTTCCTTTTCTCATAACAGGCTTACATCAACTCTTATGATCTTGAATGATAGATTACTTCTTTTCCCAATACTTTAGCATATTCAATCTCTTTTTGGACCTGTTCACCAACATATCCGTCTATATCCACAACATATATGGCATCAGAAATCTCGATCTTTTTCATATGCGTATTGTTTAATGACTCAATGTCTTTTTCACTAAGCATCTTATTATCCACATCGTAGACACATTGAATTACGCACATGTCCTTCTTGGTCTCCAGTTCAAATGCAATTCTTTTCATCTGATCTTCAAACCGCATACTGCCGCATATTGTTACTACCTTCACGTTCTACCTCCGCAGATCAATATCTGAACTTCTTCATGGTTAACAGTTTTAATTTGAATAATAGAATAATAACCGCATATACCAAAAGGTGTAGAAAGATCAGTGTCATTCCCTTTGTATCGAAGCAATCGTTTTCGACCCTTTTATATGCATCCAATACAGGAGGCAGGATATAGTTCAGAAATTTGAAAACCGGATTAAACTCTATCAATCCGAACTTGCTTATGGAGATCACTGAAAACAATGTTGCAAAAAGTATCGCATCTCTTCTTTTCTGAATGATCCTAGGATGAAAAAAATCTCCTATTTGCATACCAACGATACCGCAGGCTAGTATATTAGCGCCACCGCAAGCAACATCTATAAACTCCATTGATCTGCCGAATCTGGATTTATCGATCAAATAGATGATCGCTGGAAATAAAGCCAATATAAGTGAAAACACGCAGCATAGAATCAATAAATGAAGTTCTCTGGATACGTAGTAATTTGATGTTGATCTGCAGTGAAACAAAAGAGTTTCCTCAAATACGTCATCCTCTTTTCCGTTGAGGTTCATGGAAATAAAGATTAAGACGAAAAAAAGAAATACAGCCGACAGTATAAAACTGCTGCTGACAGGTATCGGAGCCTGTTTATACATGATCCACAGAAAACCGATAAGAGCAATTACAGGCAAAGTCAGAACTGCACTTTTTATCAAGAGCTTAAATCGCAATACACATATGTTAATCATGTCGCTCAATTCCCACTATCTCCCATCCGTCTTCGTACAAACTTAAAACGGTTCCTCGTAAGAGTGACTCATTTACTTTAAGCTCGTATCTGTTTTTGTTGGTAATCATCTCCGGCCATGGAGAAAGAGCCTCATTTTTTCGAACATATACCAAATAAGCATTATCGTTTGAGGAAACAGCCTCGATAAGTTTACCCTGACTGATCGTATAAACTTTATCTGCCAGAGCATCTATTAATCTTTTTTCATGGCAGGACATGAAGACGGTTACGCCCTTCTCACGAAGCTCGTTAACCTTGGATATAAATACTATCTGAGAATCAGCATCCTGTCCGGAAAGCGGCTCATCCAGGATCATCACATCATGAGGAGCCATCAAAGCCTGGATTACACCGACTTTCTGAAGACTACCCTTAGAGAGTTTATCCAGTCTCGTATTGATCATAGATTCCAAAAAGAAATCCTTGATAAGACCATTTACAACTTGGGATTCAACACCTTCTATTTTTGCTATGCTCTGAAGATAATCGATCGTCTTCATTCCGTTACCGGAGAACTTCTCTGGCACATATGAAAAACCAAGTTTGTGATCGTATTGAATATTTCCGCTGCTTAAAGAGATAAGACCTGACAAGAGCTTAAGCATCGTACTCTTACCACAGCCGTTATGACCGTAAAAAGCAATTGATTCACCTTCGTTGAATGTATGAGAGACACAATCTATAACAGTTTTTCCGTTATAGGATTTTGTCACATTCTCGAGAGTGATCAATCCTTTCTGTCCTGATGATTCAGTTTCCATGTTCTAATCTTCCTCCGCTCAATATAATAGCAGAAAATCATTTAAGCAGGTCGATCAGTTTTTCCAATGCTTCCTGTCCGTCATCAGACCCAAGAATGGAATACGAATCACAATATTCATCATCAGTAGCCTTAAATTCAAAGAACGGCTTAACTGTAAGTCCTGCAATGACCATCTCATACAGTTTTCTCGGATCTTTGGTAAATCCGTGCTTCTCGATAAACTTGTCAAAAACATCTCTATACTCATCATCTTCAGGCTCAGAAAAACTTTGAATATAGTCTTCTTCACTTTTGAGAAAATCGATACTGTAATCGGAAAAGTATCTGCCGTAAGAAATTATATTCATGAATTCATCTATGTTTCTGGCTACGATCCCGCACTCACCTTCAGTTCCGATATAACCTATTAGTTCATCATTTAAGACGACCCACACTGCTCCGGTTCCGTCCAAGGCAAACGGCTTGATGTTTTCATAAACGGATTCACGGGACTCAGAAGGCCCCATCAGATCGTCAAGCCAGCTGCTGTCTTCCTCCATATCTGTTATGCTTGATTCATCAAGTATCTCGACATCGCAATCGTAGAAAGAATCCGATAATTCTTCATCGTTATAGATCTCTTCAAGATATTCTTTTACTTTATCCGGAAGACTTGTTTTATCGTATTTCATCTGCAATATCCCCTTTTCCATTTATAGAATAAATGATAGCACAAAAGAAGGAGTGCAACTGCACTCCTTCGTATTCTTTATGCCTGTAAGACATTCGTTTTTCCCGTATCTTTCAATCCGTTCAGATAGTTCAGTACAAGATCGTTGAACTCTTGGTATTTCTCGATACTGCAGACATGTCCGCATTTTTCGATAAAACTGAATGAAGCTTCGCTTAACTTCTTATGAGCTCTCTTTACACTGTTAACAAAGAAGTAATCCTCGTTACCCGTGATAAAGAATACAGGAACATTGCTTTCTTTGATAACACTAACGT
>CAMYXL010000097.1 GCA_947303255.1 uncultured Clostridia bacterium
ATGACAGATTTTGAAACGATATCAGTAATATTAGGCGTAATAACATTGATAATAGCTTCAATAAGTCTGTTGTTGAAGCTATTTGTTTACCTGGATTCCAGGTATAAAAACAAATAAAAACACACCCACTGGATTGACCACCTCTGGGTGTGTAAATTAATAAAACACATCTGAGGGAAACCGTCCTAGCGGACTGTGTTCCTCTGTTTGGATTATATCATGGCAGGAGGATAAAAGACAAGTTGCCTGGAACACTTTGACACTCGGATTTTTCTCAAAAACAAAGGACCGCGGTGGTTGCCGCGGCCCTTTGCGAAAGGAGATACAAAACTATGACTACACAACACTACACGAAAAACAAAGACAACTATAAGAAAGGAGGTAACTATTCGCTTTTGTTTTTCTTTATGGCTCTATAGTATCACGGTGCCCTGTCCATTAATGGTACAGTAAACAACTTTTTTGCCACGTTAATTGCAAAACTAAAGTTATTTTTTCAAGCTTGCTTATTATTCGGAGCAGGGGCATTGGCAGCAGGCTGCTTGCGGCTCAATTCAACCAAGACCCAATCCTGAGATTCGATGTTGTATTCTTTACCGCAGTATGGGCAATACTTATTCTGGATGGCATTGAAGTTGCCTCCGCAGGAAGGGCACTGGATCTTAGTCATCGAGAAGTTCATATCCATAGGGATATCCAGCCTTCTTTTGAATACTGCCTTGAATACATCGCGCTTGAATTCTATACCGTCACCTAACGTATAAAGCACATCGAAAAAGGCATTCGTAGTTACGTAAACGTTCCCGTATGCTTCTTGGAAATCAGTCAGTCCCAATGCGCTGCCGTAGTTCAGGTCTATTATTCTCTTGAAGTACGGATCCAGATCAGCCCCTTTGTAAAACATCAGATCATGTTCATTTGGAGCAAATACGGCAGTCTTGATAAGGGAGACAGCTTTGCTCGTGAAATACTCAAAAGAGAATTCAGGCGAGATCCTCTTCATTCTCTCCTCAAAAGCCCTTCTTGAGCCGATCGTTCCGAATTTACCTGCTGACTGCCTCGGACCGACTACAAAAAGTCTGACCAGGCGGTATACTCCGTAAGCCATAAAACCCGTACCCATACCGTATATAGGAAGCATAAACATGCACGCCATGATAAACATCGGTATAGACGTTGCGTCAAATTCTCCATTTATTATCGAGAGTATAATACCGAATATACCGAGTAAAATAGTGTGTACTACGCCGCCCAGAATAAAGAGCCACATTCTTGATTTATGTTCACCGCTTGTTGGAGCTACGTCTTCCAGGAAATGATAACCTGTTACCTTCGGGAACAGATCAGTCATCTTGTATGTGGTGCCGCAGTAAGGACAGCCGCCCTGGAGCTGAGCCAGGGTGCTTACGTTACCGCAGTTCGGACATGATATGCTCTCGTTGTCAGGATGAAATCCGGAAATAACATCCGTGATGGTCGTGTACATGACGTTGTGTCTGTTGTCGTTAAACAGTACGACTCCGTTTCTGGTTATCTTCTTTTTCAAACCATACTGCTCATGACATACAAAACTCTCATAGCGTGAATCTCTCCATTCTGCGCCGACCGAAGCATCAGATCTTTTATCTCTGTCATAGAGCTCATACTTGACATCAAGACCCATTTCCTTGAAACGATTATGCTGTAGTTCCAGTGCATAGTTTAGATCACTGTCTGCGAACGGGATCTTCTTGCCGTCACTTATAGCAGGACCCAATGAACCTACGAAGTTTTTCAGCTTCTGATTGAAGCTGTCTTTTAACTGACCACCTGAAAAATTGTATCCCATGTTTTTTCCCCTGTATCACTTCTTTTTTTTGCTCGAAAAAGAGCACTTAACCCTAGTACAAATTATACAGTCAGGAAAAATCGTTATCAATGATGCTGTTATCTCTTGAGAACGTATATGTCGTCAGAAAGACAGACATAGATGAGGTTTTCCGTTACGGCAATACTATATGATGCATCGCCGTATTTTGCGATGAGTTTCGCATTTTCGCCGTTAAGGTCTGCCTGGTACAATTCGCCTAACCCGTCTACCCATCTGAAGTTAGTGTAATAGATAACGTCATCATATATGTTGAAATCATCCATATGTTCGATGATCATGTCCTTGGAGTAGTATTCATCTTCTTCTGTCTTTGTCCAGACATTCAGAACGTTTGAACTGTAATTTTCTATTTCGCTTGAGTTTTTAGGAACATAATCTCTCTCGTAAAGAGAGCCCTTGTAAAGTATCATATTTTGAGTGGAGTAAGGACCTCGATTTCTAAGTTCATCAAAGCTCAGACCATAGTAGTTGTAGTACTGTAAATTTTCTCTGTCCAGCATGTCGTGGAAGACCACAGCAGGCTTTGAATGGATATCCTTTGTATCAAGACAATACAGTTCGGAATTGTTACAAGAGAAGTAGAGTTTGCCGTTCTTGATATAAAACAGCCTTATTGTGTCATTGGTTTCGTCGTTGGAGAAGATAAGCGTGTTTTCGCCGGTCTTAAGATCATAGCAGCGGACGTCCGTTGATATTATCTGAGATTCTACATAGAAGATCTTATCGTCATATACCAGCAAGTACTGAAGATCAATGTCGAACTTAAATACCTCGGACACGTTTTGTTCTTTGTCAATCTTGAAGACAGATCTGGCGCTGCGCATGTAAACGTCATCCCCGTATACAGCTGATCTGTTGAGGTAGTTGCCGACCTCGTTAGGTTCCAGGATATCTGACTGATCGAAGATGCTGTAAGGATTCTTTTGGTAGTAATGCATGGCAAGACTGATCGCCTTCACACCGGAGCAAAGCGGCAGGAGAGTAATGATGATGAGTATGATCCCCACTATAAGGGAAACGGTCCTATTGGAAGTTGAGAAGTTTTCCTTGTCAGTCTTGTATCTTTTCGCATAAAACAAGGTCATGAGAACGTCCAGAACAAAGAAGATAATGAACACGATGATGATTCCCGAGAACTTTATCCTTGACTTGCTTATGATGCATGCCATCGGGAAATAGATCGGAAGACTTATCGTGAGCATGGCACTTATGATGACTTCTAAAAGAGCCCTGGTCTTCTGCGAGATGAACCTCCAAGTGGCAGTGAAGATGTGGACTAGTCCGCCGGCCGCAAAGAAGAAGGCCAGGCCTCTGTTGAAGTAGATCCAGAAAGAGCCTGCTGTATTGCTGTTCTTGAGCTCGGAAGGATTGCGGAAGATAATTCTTTTGGCGAGGAGGTCGTAATCGGAAACGAAGACGAACTTTTTCGCGTAGAAAAAGACCCAGAAGAGAATGAAGCAAAGAATTACGGAGAATATCTTTGCCATTATGTAGATGTCGATGTTTGTTTTTGGTCTTCTATCCTCAATCATAAGATCCTCCTTGATAGATGTCTTTATCCTATTAATCGAAAACAATTCCGTCAAGGTTTCACGTGTTATACGGTTTAAGAATGATGCTTTTAAATGAAAGCAAAATTGAGACCGGTTTTGATGCAAAACCGTGATAGCATATTCGTGAACACAGTCCGCGAAAATGGGCGGGTTTCCTCAGATGTTTTACTTCCCGTAAGTGGGATAGTCTGACAAAGGAGGATGCGAAGATGACAGGTTTTGAAGTTGTGTCTACGGTAATAGGGATTATTAGCATAGTAATAGCTTCAACAACTCTGCTGTTGAAGCTATTTATTTACCTGGATTCCAGGAAGAAATAAATAAACACACCCATTGGATAGTGGCCTGATAGGTGTGTAAACAAATACACATCTGAGGAACCCGTCCTAGCGGACTCGTGTTCTTCTAAGATGATTATATCATGTTCCTAGCCGAATAGAACTTATTATTTGTTAAACATCCCCGTGGCGCCGTTGACTTTGCTCTGGCAGGGGTGTACTATCATCTTGTTCATTCTTTTACTCGAAAAAGCGATTTTTGAACAAGAATAAGGAGAAAATCCATGAATATTACTCGAAAACAGTTCGATATCCTGGCAATTCTTGCCACAGATAAAACAACGAAGACCCAAAGAGAACTCGAGAGCATCTCGGGATATTCGCTGGGAACGATCAACAAAGTCGTTAACGAACTTAACGAAGCGGGCCTTATCAAGGACGGCATGATCACGGACAAGGGAATCGAGGCGCTGGAGCCTTATAGAGCAAAGAGGGCGGTCTTTATCGCTGCGGGCTTTGGCTCAAGAATGGTGCCGATCACGCTGAACACACCTAAGCCGCTCGTTCGTGTCCACGGCAAGAGGATCATCGATTCACTTATCGATGCTTGTCTTGAAGCGGAGATCAACGAGATCTATATCGCGAGAGGATACCTGGCTGAGCAGTTCGACCAGCTTCTTTATAAGTATCCTATGATCAAGTTCCTGGAGAACCCGATGTATAACGAAGCGAACAACATCTCAAGTGCGCTTCTGGCGAGCAGCCTTCTTTCAAACTCGTATGTTTTCGAGGCGGACCTTCTTCTCTCAAATCCGAAGATCATCAAGAAATATCACTATACTTCAGACTTCCTGGCGATCAAGAAAGACCGCACGGACGACTGGTGCTTCGTTGTTAAGGACGGCATCATCAAGGAAGAGAAAGTCGGCGGCGAGGACTGCTGGCAGATGGTAGGAATCTCCTACTGGAACGAGGAAGACGGCAAGAAGCTCAGTAAGGACATCGCTGAGGTCTACGAAGGCCCGGGCGGAAAAGAAAGATACTGGGAGCAGGTGCCGCTCGTCTATAAAAAAGAGAACTATGCGGTCGAAGTTGCAGAGTGCAAAGAGGAAGACATCGTAGAGATCGACACTTTCAGAGAGCTCAAGCAGATCGACAAGTCATATGACGTTTAACGGAGGATACAAAAATGGAAAGCATCAAGAGAAACATTCTTCTTAACCCGGGTCCGTCCACCACGACAGACACCGTAAAGTACGCACAGGTAGTTCCTGATATCTGTCCTCGCGAAAAAGAATTCGCAGGTCTCATGAAGGGCCTTAGAGAGGACCTCGTAAAGATCGTTCACGGAGATCTTCAGAAGTACACATCCGTTCTTTTCTGCGGATCAGGTACCATCAATATCGACGTTTGCATCAACTCGCTTCTTCCTGAGGGCAAGAAGGTTCTCGTAATTAATAACGGCGCATATTCAACAAGAGCAGTGGAGATCTGTCAGTATTACGGACTTCCGCACATCGATCTTAAGTTCCCTGTAGATGAGCTTCCTGATCTTAGTAGAATCGAGGAGACTTTCAAGGCTAATCCTGACATCGGACTTGTTCACACGACTCATCAGGAGACAGGTACGGGAATCCTTAATCCTATCCGTGAGATCGGTGCTCTGTGCCACAAGTACGGCGCAACATTTACAGTTGATACGACAAGTACATACGCTATGCGTCCGATCGACATCGAGAAGGACAACGTAGACTTCTGCATGGCGTCTGCTCAGAAGGGTCTCATGTCTTTCACAGGACTTTCATTCGTAGTAGGAAACAGAGAGATCATCGAGAAGTCTGCTAATTACCCGAAGAGAAGTTACTATTGTAATCTCTTCCTTCAGTATGACTGCTTTGAGAAGACAGGCGAGATGCATTTTACTCCGCCGGTCCAGACCATCTACGCTACACTTCAGGCTCTGAAGGAATACTGGGCTGAAGGCGAAGAAGGCAAGTGGGCAAGACACACCAGAGTATTTGATGCTATCTGCGAAGGTCTTGATAAGCTCGGATTTAAGCAGGTCATCAAGGAAGAGAACAGAGCAGGTCTCGTTGCTTCCGCTATCTATCCGGATGATCCGAACTGGAGCTTCGAGAAGGTTCACGATTATTGCTACGAGAGAGGATTTACGATCTATCCGGGTAAGATCTCCACGACTAACACATTCAGACTTTGCGCTCTCGGTGCCATCGATAAGGAAGACGTTGAAGATTTCTTCGTAACTTTCGAGAAGGCGCTTAAGGAAACAGGAGTTCAGGTTCCTGTAGTTTACAAGGCATAAGGAGGACACCATGAAGACAGCTTATACTTGTTTTGGCACAGATGTGATCCACGAAGGTCACTTGAACATCATCGCTAACGCGAAGAAATACGGAAGAGTTGTAGTGGGATGTCTTTCCGATAAGGCGCTTATCAGATACAACAGATTCCCGACAGTTTCTCAGGAAGAGAGAGTAAGACTTTACAGAAGCCTTGAGGGAGTTGAGGAAGTAGTTATCCAGGACGACATGCTCTACGATGACGTTATTACTCTCATCAAGCCTGACTATATCGTTCACGGTGACAACTGGAAGGAAGGTCCGGAAAGTGCCATCAGAAATCACGTTGAGGAACTTCTGAAGAACTACGGCGGCGAGATCATCGACGTTCCGTACACATATAACGAGAAGGTTAAGAAGATCGACATGCAGCTTCGCGAGAAGCTCGCCATGCCTGAGTACAGAAGAAAGAGATTAAGAGATCTCATCAAGATGACTCCTATCGTTAAGGCAATGGAGGCTCACTCAGGTCTTACGGGTCTTATCGTTGAGAAGACTGTTGTCGAGCATGAAGGTAAGCTCGATCAGTTTGATGCAATGTGGATCAGTTCGCTTTGTGATTCAACAGCTAAGGGTAAGCCTGACATCGAGCTCGTTGACATGACAAGCAGATTCAGGACCATTGACGATATCAC
>CAMYXL010000098.1 GCA_947303255.1 uncultured Clostridia bacterium
TCGGGATTGTAATGCTCATTGTAACTGGCAGCAAACTTAAAATCACGATGAATTATGGCATCTCGTAATCTCTCTGACTTGGTTCTGAACCTATCCGCACTGTTATTTTTGCGTCTCCACGAGGTACCTCCCCAACCCACACATTTGAGTCGGTCAAATTTGAGCAATTCTATACCATGATCGTAATCTTTCCAGGATATGAGAAGTTTCATATCATAATCTAAAGGACGCTGCCAATAGTCATCTTGAGACTTCTTTGTTATATCAACGTAGAATAGCCAATATGTTGCTCCGCACTGGAGCATAAGATAATTGTCCCACCCCACGGAAAGAGTGCGCAGGATATCTTCCTTAGTGACAACATATGAATTACGCCTGTCGAAAACAAGCGTATCTGTATGATCTTGAAGATAGTCGTAATAGTCGTAGAACTTATCTATAATCCTCATGTTTTAGCACTCCTTTTGATCATAATTCTACTCACAACCATGTACCAAATCAGGAACATCACACTTGCTACCATACAGACAATGATAAATAGGTAAAGGAGACAGCCATGGATTTCTATAAATTCATCAATTCAAAAGCCGTAAGAGAACACCTTCGCAAGATCAACTGGTCGCTCGAGCCTACTGCGGCCGCATGGCTGATCTGGCATTGGGAAGGACCGATCGAGAAAAAACTTACCGGTTGGAAATACATCATCGACGAGACTGAAGACTGCGAACTCAAGGAAAGACTTCACTGCTGCGAAGTTCTAAGTCTTCATGAATTTCTTAAGAAAACTATTAAAGCCTATAAGGAACATAGCGACGGATTTTACGACAACAGAATGGGCTGTTGTTATAAGCTAAGAACATATTACGCTGATTTTAGTCACTACGACCATAACATGATCTTTCAATCAAGCCCTATATCTACAACGATTCACGAAAAGGTTCTTGAAGACCTAGACGATGGTAATGTTCTGAAGTTCGAGATCACTAAGCAATTCTATGACAGCAACGCAAAAGAAACTGCAACATTCGATCCCCAATTCAGGATGATCGGATATGACTGTTCCGACGAGGAGTGGCTTAACATATACGAAGTTTTTATGAATCAATGGTTTTACTTTCCCCTTCCGTTCAAAGCAGGAGACATTGTTCACGTAACATCTCTTCCATATTACGGCCCGATGGTCTACGAAGATTCTATATATGAGTTTAAGCGTTTCAGAGAACACCCCGAAGATTTCTTCAACGGAAAAACAGGTGACGAGACAGATATGATGATAGATGTTTACAGAGTCACAGATAATCTCGAACCTTTCTGGGACACTTTCTGGCCGGTAACTGATTTCGATTTCTTTGATGAGGATGATGCGAAATCATATGTAAATGGTGACTATTGTGGTATAAACAGTAATCTTGACCGCTATAAGATGATCCTTCTTCTCAGCGCTGCCATCAAAGAAAGACTCGGACTCGAGATTTTACTCTCAGGATATAATCAACTGAAATACAAGTCACAAAAGGAATACTACACTTCAGAAATCTTCTCAAAAGCCGAAAAAATGATAGAAAGAGAAACCGATGATCAAGCACGAACTACACTACCGACAGATACCGACAACCAAGAAAACGATAAGACGGATACTAAGTGATAAGGATCACAAATTCATATTCTCGATCTTCAGATTATTCGCATGCGAACCTCAAAGCAATGAATACAAGAATAATCTGTTGATCGCTGCCATCATTCTCGAAAATATCGGAGCTCTCGTCTATAAAGGTGCAGACGGCAAGTATCACAAATTAAGTGATAAGATCTACAGAACAAGGCTATTCGAAGCATATGCCGAAACACCTGAAGAAATCCAGGAATACATTGCAAGATACGGCAAGAACCTGACCGATGACGAATCTAAGCAAATCCATAAGATGATATGGCAGATAGCTGATCTTGTTTGCCCGATGCTCACAAGTATGTCCGAGCAGGGTTTCGTTAGTGAATACGCCTATGCGATAGACTATGTTATAAGGCACAACGGCAATCTAGAACCGCCCGTTATCGGGCACTTCTTCCCTTCAAACTACTCAGATTTCAAGTATGACGAAGGAATTGCTGAGGAGATCCACGAGTATGAGATCATGTAGTCGGGGTAAAAACACCGGCTATCTGATCAACTGTCCAGATAACACTTGTAGTGATTTGAGCCGTCAGGATTCAATCTCACTTCAGCAATCCCGTTTTCTTCAGTTAACCCGAATCTCTCCACGAGGAAATCAACCAATTCCTCGCAGCAGATATTCGGATTAGCATATATAACAGCCTTGCCGTGCTTGATCTCGATCCTTCCGCGCGGATAATAGTTGTAAGGCTTATTGTGCGTGACCTTTGACGGCAGGCTCTCCCACAAAAGACGATGATTGTAATTATCGACATTCTTGGAATTGAGATCCAGTTTCTCAGGATCGATCACTTTTCCTGCAGGAGTAACCGGAATACGAAATATCAGTTGTTCCGCACTCCAATCATCAACCTCAGTTATCCAGAATATGCCCTTATACAGTTCAGTCATGGAGATCTCCTTGATCATAGATATAACATTTGTTCAAATAATATGCCTTAAGGAGATAACTTTCATCCTCCCGGGGTTCAGCGAAAACAACGTCAACCTTATTATCACGGCAAAAATCGATCAGATCTTCAAACGTTTCACATTGGTATTCTTCATACTGATCAGGCATAACTCCAGTCTCGTATATCGCCTCCAAAGTCTTCTCTATCTCCTCTGGTGTGCGCTTTTCACAGACCCTCATTCTAATACCCGCAGCATTCAGCCGCTGCTCAAATGCCGATATTAGATGCTTATCCACCCATTTCAACAGATCGTCCTCATCTTTCTCGCTTGCCGCAATCCCCATGATAATGTCGGCAAACTCGGCATTAGTTGCCTTCACATGATATCCGTTAAGTTCGAGAAGCATAAGAAGAACAAGCGCACCTATACGCTTATTACCATCTCGAAAAGCATGATTCTTGATCAGTCCGTATGCCAATCGAACGATCTTATCCTTCGTATCAGGGATCAGTTCCTCACCGCCGAATGTCTGAAATGGCGTTTGAAGTGCTGAATCCAGCATATTCTCATTAAGCACGCCAACATCTCCACCGTAGCGCTCGTAGATCATGTTATGAAGTAATATAATCTGGTCTTTGCTTAATCCGATCATTTTGCGAGCTCCTTAAATGCTTCGTCAAATTCGTCCAGCAACTCCGTTGCGACTTCGATCACCTCACTGTCAGAGACAGTCTCAAACTGTTTGTATTCATCATTCATAGTCTGAACTCCTTCATATCATCTAATCTCAAGAGCACCGGCTGTCTTCCAAACCCGGCACCCATATCAATATCGATCCACGTATCCGTCTTAATGACCTTATCCGTGAACTCCTCACCGTATGAGAGAGTCGGTGTGTGACCGAACACCGTGATAACATCCTTATAGTAGACATCTGTCAGTTCAGGCCAAGCCCACAAAAGCTCTTCGCTCGTATATCCCTCGATCTTTTTCTTAGGATCAAACTCATCAAGTCCTGAATGCACCAGAATGAAATCCTTGCCGCCGGCACTTACCGTCTCATAAAGCGGTGCCTCACGAAGATAATCCAGGATGTCCTGCTGCTCATCCCTTTTCAGTTTTTGCATCGCCTTGAGCGTCGCATCCCCGCCATCCAGACTGTATCTCGACAACATATCGATCTTCTCGGCATCCAACTTATCGATACTGTCTTCCGTTATCTCATCGAAAACAAACGAACATGCCAACAACATCGCCTCATGATTACCGAGTATCAACTGTACATTAGTCTGATACAGCAGCCACTTAAGAGTCTCCACTCCGCCATCGCCGTTGCGATCGACTACATCTCCAAGGATGAACAGGAAATCATCCTTGCCGAAGTCAGCCTTGGCCAACAGTTCCAAGAACTTATCATGTGGATATCCGTGAAGATCTGAGATTACATATATCATTCCTGCACCGCCATTAAGATTTCGGACCCGTTTCTTTTCATCATTTGGCAAATACCTCGGCAAAATTAAAAACGGATCATCAAAAAAAACTCGGATTATGCTCTTCATATAAATATTCGGTACTCATAGTATACTCCTGCAAATGAGATTTCTTTGTTCATAAATATAGAAAAAGCTATGTTCTGAAAAAGGGGCTAATGTATTGAATCAGCCATGGATCTGCCATCATCATGAATCACAAAGAGGGAATGCGACTTTTTACGGACATGACTCTAGTTATCATATTGGAAAAGAAATTTGTTCTACTAGCCACTGCAATGACAATGCAATTCTCGGGAAGAGAATGCTCACCTACCGTTCTATCCAAAGTTATCTGGTAAGACGCAGCCTGATCTGACCTTCAATAGTTCGCTGCTTGCTCATAATTCTCCTTTCGATTTTATCCTAGCCCACTCTTCTGCATCGATAAGAACTCTGCGAGGTCTGCTTCCCTCAAATGGTCCGATATACTTTTTCTGTTCCAAAGTATCAATGAGTCGTGCTGCACGAGGAAAACCAATGCCAAGTCTTCTCTGAAGAATTGAAACACTGGCAACTTGCTGCTCAATAATCACATCAACGGCTTGTATTAAGAGAGAGTCATCATCACTTTCATCATTTACGGAATTACCTGAACCGCCAGATCCACCTGATCCATCAGAATCTGTACCGTGATTTAGCAAAGCAGCAAATCCTTTCCCACTGCATCTTCTATCAGTTGTCATGGAACCAATAACCGCATTGTTTATCATATTCATGACACTCTCATCATATTGGGTTTCATAGTGATCCTTAAGAAATCCTACGATCCTTTCGATTTCTTCATCTGATACAAATGAACCCTGAACTCTAATCGGTTTTGGAGCTGACAAAGGAAAATAAAGCATATCACCTTTACCAAGAAGTTTCTCGGCACTCGTCTGATCAAGGATAGTCCTACTATCAATACCTGATGTTACCGCAAGAGCGATACGTGAAGGAAGGTTGTTCTTAAGGACACCTGTGATAACGTCAACAGACGGTCTTTGTGTAGCAAGAATAAGATGAATACCTGCAGCTCTTGCCTTTGCAGCAAGTCTTAATACCTGAGTCTCAACTTCCTCAGATGCAACCATCATGAGATCAGCGAACTCATCGATTACACAAACAATCAAAGGAAGTGGCTGTTCACCTTCCATCCTACATACTTCGTTGTATCTATTAATATCTTTTACTGTTTTCTCAACTAAGAGAGAGTATCTTCTTTCCATCTCTGAAACAAGCCACTTAAGAGCATTGACCGCTCTCAGCGAATCTATAATAACAGGCATGATGAGATGCGGGATCTCGTTATAAATGGAAAGATCAACCACCTTAGGATCGATCATTAAGAATTTAACTTCATCAAGTGATGCCTTACAAAGAATACTCATAATGATCGAGTTAAGGCATATGGTTTTACCGGAACCTGTGGAACCTGCTATAAGAAGGTGTGGCATCTTGGCAAGATCACAATACATAGGTCTTCCGGGAATATCTATTCCAAGCGCAACGTTAAGCGGTGTAGAATTTTTAAATTCAGGAGTTTCCAGAAGTCTCCTAAGACGGACTGTCGTCGACTTTTCATTAGGCACCTCAATACCGATCGCATTCTTACCGGGGATAGGAGCTTCGATTCGTACAGATATAGCTTCCATAACCATCTGAATATCATCTTCCAATGCCTTAATTCTTGAAAGCTTAGTCCCATATCCAATCGATACCTCAAATCGTGATAAACATGGACCATATATGATATTGATAATATTAGCTTTTATTCCAAAACTCCTCAGAGCCTCTTCAAGTCTGTGCGCTTTTTCCCTTAGATCTTCTTCATCAACGTGCAACGACCAGTTGTCACTGTCCAATAGTTCGATCATCTCTGAAGTCTGTTCGTGATAATCTCCATATAATTCTTTAACTTCCATGTAATGCCCTCCTTGAGTTTTTGCAATTATATCAACCTCAATGTTTCAAAAAGAGGACAACAACGTGATAGATGTCAGACATAGTTTCCATCGTTCCAAATTCGCCACACAACATTCTGTAGAATCCTATAAAAAAGGTGGAAAAGAAATCAATCCTCCCTAAATCAGATTATTGAGGTATATGCTTCTGAAGTGTTTGAGAAGATTCAGTGTGATCCGCGGGCAATTCTTCTTGATTAGTTTGACAATATAATCAACTCACCTTCCTCCCCCCTTGCCGAACAACTCCGCCTTATAACTCGGAGCCTTGACCTGAAGGAGATATCGCTCATTACCGCATCGATACAGACACGTTCCTCTCTCCGGATATTTGATCAACTCATACTCCGAAGGCTCGATCTGCAAAGCATCCATGTAGTCATTCGGGTTGATCTGCCCAGGATTAAACATAAACTGGTGAGTTGGAATACTGAACAACGGCTTGGTCATCTCTTTGATGCTTGGAATCAGGAAGTCCTCAATGTTCTGGGAAGCCAATATTACTGTGGACTCCTTTTTTCGAACACGCTTCATGGCATTACGTATGTACTCGATTGCAGTCATATTCGTGAGAAACAGGTAGAGTTCATCGATTGATGCTGCGGTGTTTCCCTCACCAAGAAGCTTATTGCTCATATATGAGAGGATGT
>CAMYXL010000099.1 GCA_947303255.1 uncultured Clostridia bacterium
CAGGCATTTCGTTTCTTAACTAGCTTCATATGGCTACACAAAAAGCTCAATCACAGGCCCGCTAGCACTCACATCCTCATCCCCATATCATTCCCCTGCTCCTGCCCCGAAGATGCAATCTTGAGTGAATGAGTTTCAGAATCATACTCATAGATCTTGTCAGAGAGCCTGTCCTGAGGAGCAACCTCGGTAGCATTTACCTCGCGAACCATATCAACAAGACGATCCAGGTCGTCAACCATACTCTTCGGAACAATGAGAGTCTCATCGACCGAAGACGGAATAACATAGACGTCACCGAACTTGGCAGTGATTCTGTCCATAGTCTTGGGACTAACGGCCATAACAGCGCCTTTCGTCTTCTGCTGGTTTGTAAGGATAAAGAACGGTACGGTGTAGTTCTCGGGTTCGATATCTTCAATCTCATATCCGGGATTATCCATACCGTGGAAGAGGACATCCTCGATATTTTTAAATAGCGGCGGTCTCTGAGCGATGTTATCCATAGCTCTGGCATTGAGTTCATCTCTGTCGACTCCCCACATCTCGGCAAGATCATCTGTGATTATAGCTTCTGCAAAGCCGGATTCATCCTCCGTAACCCTTACAGCATAGACAATCGAGAGATCTTCAATGTCTTTATGAGGCTTATCTGCGAGATATTCTGTGTTAGCAGCAGTATTAATGAGCCTCGGGAAGACTCTTTCCTTCACACGCTCGTAATTAAAGATATCTTCCTTGTCGAACTCAGGAATAGCCACGTTCATGCGGATATCTGCGAGTTTGGAGATAACACTTTCAATCTCCATGCCATTGGAATAGTTATCATAAGCCTCGGTAATATTGAGTGCCGGCATCACCGACATTCCCTTTTCCTTAGGACTGATCATGAGAGCCTCGTACTCGTAGCCCGAAGCCTTTTTGATGGTGTCAAACCTGAGATCATAGTCCTGATACTCCTCTGTGAGGTAGTTCTTGATATTTTCCTTAACTTCCTTCTTAAATTCATCGAAATTCATTTTCATTAGGCATTTCCTCCATTATTAATTGATATTCAAGTGTGCTTGTACCGCCATTGGAGCGGTATCTTTGCTTTGTTGTCAGAAGTCCTGCGGTTCGAAGATCGTTCAACGCCCTTCTTACCGTGGACTTTGACAGTTCCAGTTCTTTTGCGATGGTAGCAATTGAAGGCCAGCATATCCCGTCCCTGTTTACTCGGTCACAGAGATAGAGATATACATATTTGGATCTGTTCTTGATGTCGTGATTTTTATAGATAAGATATCGTTTAACTGCCACGCCGGGGTCCGTCCTTGAAGTTCATATAACCGCTGACATTGCTCTTGCCTGCCTCCTCGAACTCTACTGCTGGGATTTTCATATGCGGCTGTTCTTTCTTCTCATCTTTCTCGAAAACAGGCTCCGGCACGGTCTTATATGCTTTTCGAATAGCATCCTGAAGTTCATCCTTACAGGCATACTCGACCTTACGGCTACCGTGATCTTCTACCTGATAAGGATTCTTCTCATCGAAAACTATCCCCCACTTAAAGAACAGTTTCATCCTGACCTTCATGGGATGAAAGCCTGTCTTCATCACGACAAACTGGCCCTTCGGCATATTTCTAAGTTCATCAGCAGTCATAAGAGGTCGCTCTGTCATCTGAAGCGACTGCGACGGCTGATCCTTGGAACGGCTGACAGATCCGGTCATGACAGTTCTTGTACCAAGAGCCTTGGAGATAACATCTGCCGAGGTCGAGTTCGGAGCAAATCCACCAGATATCGTGAGCTGAGTGTTATCAATAATGATCTCAGCGCCTTCTTTGCCATAGTTCTTTTCGAGTTGGGCGAAAGACTGGATAATCGGAACTATCTGAAGTCGCCTGGATCTGGAAGCTGAGAACATCATCTCTGCCGACTCGATCTTCGGGAGCGTACCGAACTCATCGCAGAAGAACACACAGCGATTCTTGAGTTTACCGCCGTTCTCATCCGCAACAGACAGGATCTCACGGTACATCTGCTGAATAATAAGAGAAACAAGGAAGAAAGTGTTCGGGTTCTCTTCCGGGAGTATTACAAATATCGCACTTTTCTCATTGCAGAACTTCTCGGCATCGAGGTCGGTATCAAAGCACAAAAGCTGCTCAAGTTCAGAATCCAGGAATGAATTAAGCCTCGAGAGAGCCGTCGACATTACAGAAGACATCGACTGTTCAGGCGAATTCAATGCTGCGCCGGCAAACCATTTTGCTTTGTGATCATCAGGAAGTTCATCCATAAGCAACTGAAAACGGTTCTTTCCTTTTATTCCTGACGGTGCCAGAAGTTCCTGAATGATCTTAAACACCGACACAATATGCCGCTCAGTGGGCTCACAAAATTCCGCCACTAGAAGGATCGTCGCTGTAAGGAGGCCTTCTGCAGCATCATAGAAATAAGCATTCTGTCCGAAAGAAGCCGAATCCATCCCTGACAGGATGATTGTTTTCGAGATGATCTTGGCATACTTCTCGGCCTTGGCTCTATAAGCTATATTGTCCGGATGCTCCTTAGACAGATCCATATACTTGTTCACAAGGTGGAGCAAGTTGTTGCCGTTCGATCTTGTAGGATTACGCAGATCGATGACTGCCACGTTATAGCCGTATGTCTTACAGATATTACCGTAGTTACGCATGATATCGCCCTTCGTATCAGTCGACAGAAAACTCATCCCGGAAGCCAAGGCATACTCGATGCAAGGATAAAGCCAGTACGCGGTCTTACCGACACCGGCTGCTCCGAGCATCAAAGCGTGGACATCACCAACATCTACCATCGCCTGATCATGATTGGCACATCCAACAACAAGTCCCTGAGGAACGTATTCTTCAGGGACTACTATCGGTGGCTGCTTTTTGAGTTTTCTTATGAGATTTCTTATTCTGAGCGTTATCGGATCCTTCTTCTCAATTGTCGGTCGCTTGCCTTGTCCAGCCTGCTCACGCCACTTCTTCGGAGTGAACTTGATAAAACGGTACGTTCTTCTTATCTCACTCTTTGTCGCCCATCTTGACGTTCCGTGCTGACCATCACCGACTGTCCTGCTCTTTATCCCGTTAAGGTTATACATATGGCCTAGCATTGAGATGGCACCGAGTATCGCCATCATAACAACCATTACTATGATAAGACCTGGGATACCGCTTGGCATTCGGCCTCACCTTCTTCCTGTCTCAAACTTAAAAGATCCTCGTTCCAGTCTTTGTGTTCTGGAACAAGGATCTCAACATGATAACCTGTAGTGAATAATTGTTTCTGAAGCCGCTTGGCAGCTTCTTGACCTGGGCCATCATTATCAAAGCAGATACTGACTTGCCTGATCTTCGGATTATCCCTAAACATTTGCATCAAAGGCTTCTCCGATAGCGAGCAGGCCGCTATATAGGTGTCATCGCTCCATTTGCCGTCTCTCAGGTCAACGAACGACATAAGATCAATCGGAGCTTCAAAGAGGAACACCTTGTCTGACTTACCACGCCAATTGAATGTAAACCTGGCATCCGATCCCGGATGATTAGCCCTAAAGTGGTTATTCTTCGACGTTCCCTTCTTATGAGCATGCCTTGGAGTTCCATTCTTATCAGTGCCAATAAACACAATATTATGATACTTCGCATCCTCATATAACAATCCTGCATGTGAGAACGGATAAATCACCTTACGATCGATCCCTCTGGTATACATGAGATACGCATAGGCTCTGTTCATGTTTTCATTTCTTGGCGGCAGAGCGAAAATATCACGATTCGTGATATTTCCAAGGGTGCCCTCTCGAAAAAGTTCACAGTTCGTGTAGTTTTGGGTGTCTCCGTCTGCCGAGACAACACGATTCGTGATAATTTGCTCGCCTGTGCCTTCTCCAAGAATGAACTTAACCGCCTCAACATAGTTCGTTCCAAAGAACTTCTTCACGAAATCGATCGTGTTGCCACCAGTCTGTTCATAATGGTTGAACCACAGGTTATCTTGTATCGATATCGGCTGATCGCCGTTCATCCACATATATTCGGATCCGACTCGTTTGAGTTCCATCCCATTACGCAAAAGAAGCGGAACCAAGTCCGCCTCACATGCTTTTCGTTTTTCTTCTTCTGTAAATCGTATGTACATTTTCCTTTCTTCAGTTTTTCAAGCAAAGAAAAACCAACCCGAAGGTTGGTTTCCTCTATAACTTGTTACATTTCTTACACTTACATCTTGAAATTAAGTGATCAGCACGAGTCTCCCATTTGAATCCACATTTTAAGCACTCTGCAAACACTTTATCTCTTGATCCTATATATCCGCTAGCAGTTATCGTCCCGCCACTTGCTTCCGATATTTTACTGTAAAATTTTTCAGCCTTAGCTTCTACTCTTTCTTCAGGTGATGCATATTTTCTTTGGTAGTTCCTTGATTGTGATATCTTTGGATGACATACAGGACATAAGTTCTCAGCAGTTAGTAATATTTTGAGGCGCAATCTTTTCTCTTAATATTTTTTCAGTCTTTTGTCTTCTTCGTTCCAATCTACCTTGAGACCAATTTTTTACTGGTGGATCTCCAATCTCAACGTTAACCTTATGAATGATGAACTTTAACGTCTTTGAGACAACTTTCTCAATATGATAATCCCATATCATACGAAGATGATAACAATCTCGACCTCGTGCTTCAAAAAACAATTGCTCCTTATAGTTCTCAGAAGGTGACGAATTAGTTTTTATCTCTAGCACCGCTTTATCTGTTGACAAATCACAAAGCGCAAGCACATTATAGTCATCATTAACTACTAATTCTTGAGAACTAATAGCATGACATTCAAAGATATCATTTGCAATATAATCAACAATAGGCTGCAAGCGTTCCTTAAGAATTATAACTTCATCGTTTATTGTCTTTTCTATCTTCTTATGAGCAGGTTGTATTGCTGTAACCGTACCATCGAGATTAAAACTCATAGGAACAGATTCATATGAAGACGGAATTTTCCCAACAAATGACAATTTCTTTTTGTTTTCTAAGAGGAACTCTCTTGAATCAATCTTTTTAACATTAAGCATACAGTTAATCAGATGTTCAATAACCATACCATCAAAATTCGTTCCAAGATGCTTAATCTCCTTAGAACTTATCTCGAATGATTTAATTTCCTGACTATTACACTGAATATAGGGAAAGTTTTCAACAACATTTTTGATATTAGGATGAGAGGAAAACAAACTTACAGGAATTATGTAATCTGAGGAAAATTCAAAAACATTATCCTTCATATCTCCCTCAGTAATAAGGAAATGATGACCATTTAGTTTTTTAAACAATTCCCATTCCAATCTGCAATCATTACTTGCAGTATGAATCTTTTGAACATTTGATATACCGAACATATTACAAAGGTTATCCTTAGTAACATTTCCTCCGGAAAACCTAGAAGAGATCAGTTGTTTCTTGAAGTTGTAAAAGGTAAGTCGTTCAAAACCTCGAATTCCCTTCCTCTTTAAGTACTCCCTTAAAAAGACTTCATCAAATTTTCTACCTGAATAAGTCAGTATTATTCTTGAATCCAATTCAAACTCGCTTATAAGGTCGTCAAATTCATCTTGACTGAGTGGAGAGGCATTTTTCAAATCCTCATCAGTAATTCCATTATATTGGGTAGTTTTTACATGGCGAGATAATTCCAAAGGTAAAAATCTCTCATATGACTTCTCTTCATCAGGCTTATAAAACGAAATAGAAAGCAAATCATCTTCTTTAGATTTTAGGCCATTGGTTTCAACATCAAAAACAACATATTTATTCGCCTCAATGCTTATCGGATTCATAAAAAACCTCCAGATAGGAAGTTACAACTCGCTTACCGCATTCTTAATGACACTTATCTTGGAATTATACTCAGCTATCCACCCAGCATCATCCTTTGAATTCAAACTTCTCTTGTTAAAGTATTCTTGTGGAAAAGAATCATTTCGAATGTTATTGATCCAATCTGAAGGCTCATCACCATTATAATAGTCGCAAAAGAACATATAAGGATCATAGCCGTCATCATATTTATATCCAAATTCAGTTATTAAACAAAGCTTAAGTTCCCCGTCTTTTTCGATCAATGTACCAATATCACAATCATAAGTAATATCCCACATACTCTTTACCGGAACTATTATTTCTTCAGGTTTAAATGGTAGAGGTAAACTCTTCAGTGCTTCTTTACAATCATCTCCACTGACAGGCAATACAACAAATCTGAATGAATCTTTCTTTATGCAATATTTGAAAACTTTGGATATCTCGCCATCAGAGTTCAAACTGAATTCAATATACATTTCCCTTTTATCTTCACCATAAAAACGCTTTTCCGCTTGAACTCCAAAACGATCTATAACAGGAAGCGCCATAACATATTTTTTCAAATCACTATAGTTTGCTAAATAAAACTCTCCATCAGAGTCATACACACGGAAATATCCATCACCTTCAGATTCGATCAAATCAGGTAACTTGGCCAATTGTTCAACTTCAGTTTCAAAATTCTCATAGAAGACTTTAA
>CAMYXL010000100.1 GCA_947303255.1 uncultured Clostridia bacterium
GCACTGCCTCAACGGCATCGAGGGCATCGTGCTTTGAATCGATCTTGCCGCGTACAGTCGAACCGATATGCATGACGTGTGAATAACGCTCGATGCTCCTGAGCTTCTCTACTTCCACCGAGCCGAATTCAGAGATCTTGCCAAGGTCGTTACGGCCTAAATCAACGAGCATATTGTGCTCTGCAAGCTCTTTCTCGTCAGCAAGGAGCTCTTCTTCGAGCCTCTTGTCCTCCTCTTCCGTCTTTCCTCTGGGCCTTGTGCCTGCAAGAGGGAATGTGTGAAGGATCCCGTCTTCGAGCTTAACCAGTGTCTCAGGTGAAGCGCCTGCGACTTCGACGTCGGTGCCTGCGAAATAGAACATATAAGGAGAAGGATTAATAGTTCTTAATAATCTGTAAGTATTAAGAAGGCTTCCTTCGTAAGGCGCGGAAAGGCGGTTCGAGAGTACGATCTGGAAGATGTCGCCCTCGTGGATGTAGTTCTTGGCCTTCTCGACCATCGCGCAGTATTCTTCCTTGGAGAAAAGGGGCGTAACTTCGCCTAAGAGCCTGCCTTCCGGTTCTTCGGATTTCGCGCCGTTCTTAAGAAGACCGATCAGGGCTTCAAGTTCTTCAGTTGCTTCTTTGTAGCCTTCTTCGATGTTTTCCAGGGACATATTGGATATGAGGATGAGCTTCTGCTTTACGTGGTCGAATGCAATGACCTTGTCAAAGAGCATGAGGTCGACATCCTTGAAGTTCTCTTCATCAATAACGTCACACTTTGCGGTGGGTTCGGCATAAGTCAGGTAGTCGTATGAGAAATATCCGACCAGACCGCCTGTAAATGAAGGAAGGTAATCTAGTCTGGGGCTTCTGAACTTGGACATGATCTCTCTGATGATCTTCGAAGGGTCATCAGTCATCTCGGTCTTGTCGCCGTATGTGATCTCGCCGTTGATGCAGGTGATCTCAAGCTTGGGATCGAAGCCTAAGAAAGTATATCTGCCCCATCGCTCGTTAGCCCAGGCGGACTCGAGCATATAAGCATGTGTGGACGCATTCTTCAGAATGCGGATAGTCTCGATGGGTGTCGTGAAATCTGAGAGGATCTCGCAGCTTACGGGTACGACATCGTACTTGCCTTCAGCAGCGAACGCTCTGACTTCTTCAATTGACGGCACTACTTTCATTTTAAGTCACCTCCGGCTTCTTATCTTTTGCCGGGGCAATAAAAAACGCCCTCAGACAAAAGACCTTCTGATCTTTTAGTCAAGGACGAATAAACTCTTTATCCGCGGTGCCACCTTGATTCACGGTCTGACCCGTGCGCTTAGCAAGATACCAACATATCTCCGGCTTCTTACGCGTGCCTTACGTCGCAATATACTTGGGTGTTCCCTTTCCTCTGCGCCCTCCGGAGTCCATTCGCTTAAGGTCCTTGCTGTCCGGATCTCACCACCCCGGGCTCTCTTTGAACGGTTTCCTTTAAGTTACTCACTCTCCGTCAACGGTTTGAAACTGACATAAAAATACAATAGGTTTGGTAGGTTGTCAATCAGGAGTGAAATAAAAAGGGGTTATCTCTTTTCGAGACAACCCCTTGAAAATACCTGATTATCAGTCAGATCAAGGAATGTATGTGATCGTAACTTCCCTGAGTTCTCCGTTTGTATAATCGAAAGAATATCTGTTGGAGTTCATGAACTTTGTACCCTTCTTTGTCCACTCAAGTGTGTCATAAATGTACTTCGGGTTATCTTCGTTGTGATATGTTCTGCCTGTAGGTTCACCTGCATTAGCCTTGAGCTGATCCATTGTAAGATCGAGAGGGAAATCGAAAGTAACGAAATCCTGTGTCTCGCCATCCTTTACAAGAGTTGTCTTCTTGTAGAGTATCTCGTTGATATAGCACTCGTTCATCGGCTTGCCGGAATCTGTCTCGTTGAATACCTGGATCCAAACATAGTATCCCTTTACGCCGGGATTGAGCTTAATGTAAGAAGACTGATACTTAGACTTGAGATTGTTCTTAGCATCCTCGAGCTCACCGTCCTCGAAAGGAACGCCGTCATCGATAAGATCCTGAAGTGTTGTCTTTCCGAGTGTGTACTTCTTACCCTTGATGTAGAAGTTCATCTCGTCGAAGTTAACATAAGAAGCACCGGAAGGAGCAACGCCGCTGGCTGTTGTACCGTCGCCGGATGTCTCAGACTCAGAAGTAGTAGTTGTTGTTGTAGGAGCTTCTGTCTCAGACTCAGTTGTTGTAGGAGCTTCTGTCTCTGTCTCAGTTTCTGTGGGAGCTGCAAGTTCCTTGTCGTCGAATTCGAACTCGTCAGGCTTCTTTGCGTTCCATGTAACTGTTACCTCAAGTGTTCCGTCCTTGGAGATCAAAACCCACTCTGCTTCCTTCTCATCGTCGGAAACGTCCTCAGAGTCAACCTTGAAGTCCATGTCATACTCTTCTGCTGCAGCTTTCTTTACATCGCTCTTGGAAGGTACTTCAACCTTCTTAGCGCATGAAGCGAATCCGAGCAATACGGAAAGGCAGAGAATGAGAGCTAAAACCTTTTTCATTGATTTATCCTCCTTATCCATGTATAAAGGCTTTTTTATAATATTCCTAAAATTAAAAAGATACAGTATACAAAATAAATAAAAGGCTGCCTCATATGAGACAGCCTCTTGGTTATTGACGTTAATTTCCTTGCCTATCAGGGAATGTATGTCATGTAGAAGTTCGTGAGCTTACCGTTATAGAACTGGAAGTTGTAGTAGTTGTAGTTCATGTACTTCGTACCCTTCTTTGTGTACCTGAGGTAATCTGCTACAAAATCCGGATCATCATCATTGTGATAAGGCTCTTCGTTAGGTTCGCCGGAATTAGCCTTAAGATCTTCGATAGTTAAGGTCTTGAACGGGAAGTCGAATGTAAGGATGTTCTGGTCTGCCATGTTGGACTGGCCGTATACAGAGATCTCATTTACATAGCACTCGTTCATAGGCTTGCCTGAATCTGTATCGTTGAATACGCTTACAGTTACATACCAACCGTCAGCGATATCAAGCTTCATGCCGCCTGACTGATACTTGGACTTAAGGTTGTTCTTTGCATCCTCAAGCTCACCTTCCTTGAAAGGAACGCCGTCATCGATAAGATCCTGGAGTGTTACCTTGCCCAATGTGTACTTCTTACCGTTGATGTAGAAGTTCATCTCGTCGAAGTTAACATACTTAGCTCCGGAAGGATTCGGATTACCGCCGCCGCCGTTGTCTGAAGAAGGTGTTGTTGCTTCAGTTGTTGTGGTGGTTGTAGGATCTTCCTCTGTTGTTGTAGGTTCCTCTGTTGTGGTTGTGGGAGTAGAAAGTTCCTTGTCGTCGAACTCGAACTCGTCGGGCTTTTTAGCATTCCAGGTAACTGTTACCTCGAGTGTGCCGTCCTTGGAGATCAATACCCACTCTGCTTCTTTCTCATCATCGGAAACATCCTCTGAATCGACTTTGAAGTCCATGTCATACTCTTCTGCTGCAGCTTTCTTTACGTCGCTCTTTGAAGGTACCTCAACCTTCTTTGCACAGGATGCAAATCCGAGCACCATAGAAAGTGTCAGGAGAAGTGCCAAAATCTTTTTCATTGATCTGTCCTCCTTATTACCCATGTATTTAGGCGGTTTTATAATATCGCGAAAACGGGAAAATAACAAATAAATTATAAAAATAACAAGGGCTGCCTCATTTTCGAGACAGCCCTTTAATATATAAATTAGTTTACTATATTAGTAGATAAGGTATCTGCAAAGGCCGGCGTTGATAACATAACCGTAGTTGCCTGAGTTCTCGAGGTTTGCATTCCAGTCAGTGAAGTTGGAAGCGATCATGTCGTTTCTGATGGTTACTTCCCATGCAGGTCTTGCTGCCTCAAAGTAGAATACATAAACTGTCTGCTTATCTTCGGAAGCGATGATGTAAACGTCACCCTGCTTACGCTCATCTTCGAAGAGCCACTTACCGGCTTCAACTACTGAAGGATCGACCGGGTCGTCTTCTGTAGATACGAAGTATTCTGCATTCTGAACGTTGTAGCCGCCTTCGAGCTTATCGTTGAGGTTAGTTGTCTTTTCCTTAACGAGCTTGTAGAAGGAAAGCGGATCCATTCCGCTGGGGCACATTGTCTGTGCATCAGACAGAGTCTTTGTAAGAGCTGCCGCCTTCTCTTCGTCAGTAGCATCACTCTTAACGTCTGTAGAGAGAGTAAGCATTCTGTAAGTAACTGTCTTCTCGTCTCCGTTGTCCTTGTCAGCGATGAAGATTACATATGCGCCGAATTCAGTCTGGATGACCGTCTTGTCACCTGTCTTGGAATCACCGAAGAGATAATCCTTAACAGCAGCGTCCATGTATGTTGCTACGCTGTATGTGAAATCCTTTGTGAATGTAGGGTCTGCATCGTTATTGAATGTGGAGATAGTAGCTTCGTCGCCTGTTCCCTTGACATACTCAAGAACTGCGTCTCTGAAGGATGTGGAATCTTTTGCAGCATCAGCGATCTTGTTTGCAGCCTTAACTGCATCATCCATGCCGATTACCTTTCCGTCCTTGTCTGTTGCAGCCTTGATGAAGTAAAGGTTGTAGTCGAGTGTGCAGTAGATTGAAGTATCTTCGTTATACTTTGCAAGAACTGCATCATCGGAAGGAATGATCGAAGGATCGAACTGCTTTAAGTAGCTGCCGTACTCATTTACGAGAACCTCACGTGCAGCGAAGTCTGTATAGAGTCTCTTTGTCATACCTGTTCCGTAGAGAGCCTTGAGATAAGACTGTCCGGACGGATATCCGTATAACTTAGCGTAGAGTTCCAATGTCTCAAGATTCTTGGCAGCCAGTTCACGTGCCTTGGAGATATCCATGAATCCGGATTCCTTGGCAGCGCGCTCAACGAGTGTGAGTGTCTTCATCTGGCCTGCAGCTTCTCTGAGAAGAACGTCTCTGTAAGTCTCACCGGTCTCCTGGTTGCTGACAGTATCGAGATTGTCTGAAGTAACCAATCCGTACTGGGAATATGAATCGTAAACCTCCTTGAAGTGGAAATTGGACTCAAGTACAGAGTAGCTCTGAATGTTCTTGCTTGTACCGTCAGCATTATTCTCTGTGATCGTAATGCCCGGAAGAGCCTTGGGAAGTACTCCGGAAATATATGTGAAGAAGCAAGCGATAACAAGAATGACAGCTATTACAACAACTATCATTCCGCCTGAAACGAGCGACTTGTTTGCCTTTCCGGACTTGGTGGTCTTTGCCATCTTGCCTACCTACCTTATTATTTATTTATAAAAAGCACCAAACATTATAATTCGGTGCCCTTAATAATGCAAGGAAGTCGTTCAGGAACATCCACTAAATAGTCGGGTTTTTGGGCGATCAGGTCCTCTTTGGGCATCTTCGTCCAGCCCACGAGCGCAAAATCGCAGCCTGCGTCCCTCGCCGAAAGCAAGTCAGGAAGGGCATCTCCGACATAAAGGACCCTCTTCATGTCACTTATCCCGAGTCTCCTTGCCGCCTCGATGAGAGGATCGCCAAAAGGCTTGGCTCTCTCGGTGGCTTCCCTGAATACCATGTCATCGAAATATTTCCCGAGATCCAAAAGGTCTATGGTGATCATGGCGGAATCCTCCAGTTTGGAGGTGACTATGCCCTGTTTTACTCCGGAAGACCTGATCTTTGCGAGAAAATCATAAACACCGGGAAATACCGGAATGACATTTTCCTTCATTTTTGCGCAGTTATATGCAAGATACTCCTCGATACGGCGTTCCTGCGTCTTCTCATCATGCATGCGGAAAGTGTCCGTTAACGGCTTGCCGATATAGCTCATCAGGTCGG
>CAMYXL010000101.1 GCA_947303255.1 uncultured Clostridia bacterium
ACGTCCTTTATATCGCCCTCGAGCGTGATTCATCCGTAATCCTCGCAGCTATCGAAAAAGCGCACAATGAAGAGATCCCGAATCTTTTCTTCCTGAATGTCGACGCCAACCTTCTCGAAAACTATTTCGAAGAGGATGAGGTCGACACGATGTTCTTAAACTTCAGTGACCCGTGGTCCAGAAGAAACAAGCCGAAGAGAAGACTTACCTATAGGGACTTCCTCGTTCAGTACAAGAAAATGCTCAAGAACGGCGGCCAGATCCGAATGAAGACGGATAATGACATCCTCTTCGATTTCTCATTGGAAGAGTTCGAGTTCTGCGGATTCGAGCTCTCGGAGCTTACCCGCGAACTTCAAAACAGCGAGTATGACAAGGAAAACATAAGAACCGAATTCGAACAGAAGTTTATAGATCAGGGCATCGGTATCAAGCGTGTCGTTGCTACTAACAGGAAATAAGGAGGCTTTTTATGAAGAAAACATTGATCGTCGTCGATATGCAAAATGACTTTATCGACATGGCACTCGGAACAAAAGAAGCAGTTGCTATCGTTCCGAATGTAAAAAAGAAGATCGAAGAGTACAGGAAAAACGGTGATGAGATCATCTTTACCCGCGATACTCATCAGGAGAATTACCTTGATACTGCTGAAGGAAAGAAGCTTCCTGTAGTTCACTGCATCGAGGGCAGCAAGGGCTGGCAGATCAGCAGCGAACTTCCGACAGAAGGATGCAGGATCATCGATAAGCCTAACTTCGGATGGCCTAACTGGAAGAACGAGAACTTTGAGGAAGTAGAGCTCATCGGCCTTTGCACTGATATCTGTGTTGTCTCAAATGCTCTTATCATCAAAGCTCAGTTCCCTGAGATCAAGGTTTCCGTTGACAGTTCCTGCTGCGCAGGAGTAACGCCTGATTCTCATGAGGCGGCTCTTACTACGATGAAGATGTGCCAGGTTGACGTTTATTAAGTTTTCGAGGTGACTAATATGTACGAGTTTGATGCGTTGAAAGTAAAAAATGAATGCGTTGAGTGGATCCGAAACTTTTTCGAGGAGAACGGCAAGGGATGTAATGCCATAGTCGGAATCTCCGGAGGAAAGGATTCATCCATTGTAGCAGCCCTCTGTGTTGAGGCTCTCGGAAAGGACCGCGTTATCGGCGTTCTGATGCCTAACGGTGAGCAGCACGATATCGATTGTGCACGTCTTCTCGTAAATCACCTGGGTATCAAGAATTTTGAGATCAATATCAAGGAAGCAGTCGACTGCGTTATCAACAGCCTCCCGAAGGATATGGAGATAAGTTCACAGACAATTCAGAACATCCCTCCGAGGATCAGGATGACGACCTTGTATGCAGTAGGTCAGTCCAATAACGGACGCGTAGCCAATACATGTAACCTCTCAGAAGACTATGTCGGCTATTCAACAAGATATGGCGATTCCGTAGGCGATTTCAGCCCGTGCTCTTTCATCACGGTTACTGAGATGAAGCAGATCGGTCATCTTCTGGGACTTCCGCATGAACTTGTTGAGAAGACTCCTATCGACGGCCTTTGCGGAAAGACGGATGAGGATAATCTCGGCTTTACATATGCAGAACTCGATGTCTACATAAGAGAGGGTAAGATCGACGACCTTGATAAGAAGGCGATCATCGACAGAAAGCATAAAGCTAACCTTTTTAAGCTCTCATTTATGCCTTGTTTCAAGCCTGAGATCTGATCCCTCGATCGTTATATTTTGCTTTTTTGATCTCCCGAAGTTTATGTTTGACTTCGGGAGATGTTTTATATTACTGAACATTTTTTCGTGTGAAAATCGTTTTAATATGAATTTTAAAAAAATATGGGGTTTTGAGTTTTCATTTGCCACAAAAACACCTAATCTTCTTATTATTAATTATTGTATTGATTGTAAAACTGTTGTAACATTTGAAAGGTGCAGTTGGCACACAAAGATATAGTCCCGGGTTCGGGAATTTTAGGAGGAATTAATCATGGCAGTAAAAGTCGCAATTAATGGTTTTGGTCGTATCGGCCGTCTTGCTTTCCGTCAGATGTTCGGTGCAGAAGGTTACGAGGTTGTTGCTATCAACGATCTTACAAGCCCTAAGATGCTTGCTCATCTCTTGAAGTATGACTCAGCTCAGGGTTCTTACGCTCTTAAGGATACTGTTTCAGCTGGTGAGGACACAATCACAGTTAACGGTAAGACACTTAAGATCTACAAGGAGCCAGATGCAAACAATTGCCCATGGGGCGAGCTCGGTGTAGACGTAGTTCTCGAGTGCTCCGGTTTCTATACATCTAAGGAAAAGGCACAGGCTCACATCAATGCTGGTGCTAAGAAGGTTGTTATCTCTGCTCCTGCAGGAAACGATCTCCCAACAATCGTTTACAACGTAAACCACACATCTCTTACAGCTGATGACAAGATCATCTCTGCTGCTTCTTGTACAACAAACTGCTTGGCTCCAATGGCTAAGGCTCTTAACGATCTCGCTACAATCAAGTCCGGTATCATGACAACAGTTCATGCTTACACAGGTGACCAGATGATCCTTGACGGCCCACAGCGTAAGGGTGACCTCAGAAGATCCCGTGCTGGTGCTATCAACATCGTACCTAACTCCACAGGTGCTGCTAAGGCTATCGGTCTCGTTATCCCAGAGCTCAACGGTAAGCTCATCGGTTCTGCTCAGCGTGTTCCAACACCTACAGGTTCTACAACAATCCTCGTAGCTACAGTTGAGAAGTCCGTTACTAAGGAAGAGATCAACGCTGCTATGAAGGCTGCTGCTACAGAGTCCTTCGGATACAACGAGGATGAGATCGTATCTTCTGATATCATCGGTTCTACATTCGGTTCTATCTTCGACGCTACACAGACAATGGTTGGCGCTGATAACCTCGTTCAGGTTGTTTCCTGGTACGACAACGAGAACTCCTACACAAGCCAGATGGTTCGTACAATCAAGTACTTCGCAGAGCTCGGCTAATAAGAGTTTTACAATCGGATTACTTAAGACCTTCGCTTCGGCGGAGGTCTTTTTTTGACGCTTAAGGTTCTATTACTAAAGATAATGGGCGGCTCATTTGATCTGAGTCGCCCATTTCGTTGGGAAGTTTATAAAGAGATTGGTTTGGGGCTTACATTTCTTCGATGGTGAAAACGATCGAGTAGTTGAGGGAACCTGAAGCATAATATCTGTCCTTCTGGATCATGCGTCCCTCTTCGTCATATGTGTATACGGTATTACCCTTGAACAACGAGCCTGAATAGTCTTCATCACCAATAAGTCTGCCGTTCTCATCATATGAATAGTAGGTATAATCATTGCTGAGCGGGCCGGTGTAATACTCTGTGTGAAGACCATCTGCGTTATAGAGATCATAACCTTCAGATGAATTTGCCAACTCGCCATCTAAATTTCTGCCAAGATATATCTTTGTGTAAGATCCGTCATCGTTATATGTGTACTCATACTTATAGCTTGGTTCGTCGTTGTCTGTAACGGTACCTGTCTCACTTATGAGCCTTCCCTGATCGTCATACTCGAAAACAGTAGTGGATGAGATATATCCGCTTGCTTTTCCGTAGTGGAATGCAGCGATGGAACCATCATCGTTGTAATCATATGCTTTAAAAGATGAATCCTGGTAGCTGTCTCTGGACCACATCTGCATTACGAGTAGATTATTCTGATCGTCGTACTCGTAATACTCGGAATGAACGAGATCTCCTTCTTCACCGTATCTGCAGAAGAGGACCAGATCGCCGTTGCTGTTATAGTAATACTCACCGAAGAGACGGTCTCTGGCTTCGGAATCATCTTCGCCCTGATAATCAGCGATGCTTTTGTAACCGCCTGTGATATCGATCATATCAGGAGATGTTCCTGTGAATGCATAATTTTCATCAGCTATCTCGATAAGACCCTGAGTAAATCCGAGATCAGCATAGCCGTCTTCATCAACGAAAAGCCCTTCTGAGGATTCTTCCGAAGGGGTCGTGGTCGTCTCCTCAGAAGTGGCTGTCGTTTCCTCTATATGAATGTTGATAGTTGTCTCTGCTGACTTGTCAGTTTCGATCGTCTGGGATTCCTCTGTTTCATCTTTTGCCTTTTTCTTTCTGTCGCGGCTCTTGCTGCTGTTGCAGCCTGCTGCGGACATAACCAAAGAAACTGCCATTAAACACACAATAATATTTCTGAACTTTTTCATTTTTCTAAACCTCCTGTAATGTGCATCTGCTTATATGACACACAGGGGAATAGAAATATTCGAAACTTTTTGAAAAAATTTTAAAGTTCTTCGATCACGTATGTTTTTTCCCAGATCTGATCGTCGTGTTTATTTATGGCGTACTCTCTTATGAGCCTTCCTTCAGAGTCGTACTCAAAGTAACTTGTATAGTCGAGAGTCTTTCCCGAGTAGTTTTCCATAGTCAGAAGGATACCGTTATCGTCATAGGTATAAACATTCTTTTTGGTAAGCATACCGGAACCGGTCTGTTCCTCGAGGAGCAAGCCGTCGGAACTATAGATCGAATAAGCGGAAGACTGCACCATCTTCTGGCTCAGAGTATCGAATGATGTTACCTGAGTCATATAAGTACCGTCATCGTTATATGTGTAATCACAGTACCAGTAGATCTTGTCGCTGTCGGTGTAGTATTGGGTGATCTTTATGAGTCTTCCGAGATCGTCATACTCGTATTCGAAATATTTATCGACTTCGCCGTTATTGAGGTACATATATCCGGTGTCTACTCTTTCAATACCGTTTGGACCATAGGTGTAATCCTTATATAATCCGTACTTATCGGTGGAGTTGTCCCAGAGTTCTTCTCTTACGAGCGTTTCGCCTTCATAGATGAAATAATCGGAATGGATCATCTCACCTTTATCGTTATAAAGGCAGTCGAGGACCAGGTTGCCGTTGGCATCAAAGTATTGATGATCTTTCTCGACATCTCCTTTTGAATCGTGATATGTGGCATAGCTTACATATCCGCCTGCGAGGTTCAACTGGTCAGGCGTCATGCCCTTTGAGTCGACGTTCTTTTCTGTTTGTGAAGTCTCGACTGACTCAACGGTCTCCCTTGTCTTTGAAGAAGACCTTGATCTTTTGTTGTTGTCAGCAAGTTTTTTATACGCGAAAATGCCCGCTCCGCCGATAGTTACTGCGGCTGCGATTCCTATAGCCGCGCCTTTTATGACTGTGGCTGTTGCAGTTGTTTTCGCTGCTGTTGCTGCTGAGGTTCCCGCTGCTGCCTTGGTTGATGCGGCCATGCTAAGTAAAGATGCCGGCATAGGCTTGAAAGGGATCTGCTCGGCCTCTTTTTCGAAAAGCAATGTCAGGAACGGGATAGCCACGAACAGCTTATCCTTATTGTCTTTTTCATACTTTTCTACCTCCTTCTTGATCTTCTTCTTGGCATAGTTCAAGCGGGACAGAACAGTTCCCTGAGGTATGTTGAGTTTCTCGGCGATCTCCTTGATGGACATCTCGTCAAAGTAGAAGAGAATGATCGTCATCGCAGTTTCTTCCGAGAGCGTGTTGTTGATGATGTCCATGATGATCTTACGTTTCTCTGCAGTCTCTACCATTGATTCAGGAAGAAAATCTTCTCCGACTGCCTCTGTGTCATCAAAGAACTCATCATCCGCGTTAAAAGTCCTGGTCCTCGTTAAGATGTTCATGCACTTGTTGGCAGCTATCTTCTTGACACAGAAGATAGCTTTTGCCTTATCATTGATTGAATCATAAATGTTGCTATTCTGCTCTATAAGATTTGTGAGTCTAAG
>CAMYXL010000102.1 GCA_947303255.1 uncultured Clostridia bacterium
TTTATAAGCATCGGCTTAAACGGCTGAATTGAGTATTCGTCCGAGTCCAGACAGTCGACAGGATAGCTTCCGTCATCGACTCTGACCCAGTCCTTCTCCAAGTATTCTTTCTCATCCCAGCACGCCTGCTCGTATGCATCGAGCCACTCCTTCATGTGGGATGCGATCCTCTTTCTGCCCTGGTTGATCAGTATCTCCTGCAGATGGATCCTGTCTACGATGCCGTCCTTCTTGTACGACGGCACTATATTCATCATGCGTAGGTCTTCCTTATCGAGCGCATTTCTCAGAGCCTGTCTGAAGAGTTTGTCCGCCGACTCGCAGAAGACGTTGCAGTTCTTGAGCTTCGGATATACCTCTGTCCATCGCTTGATAAATACAGCGATCGCTGCAGCGTATTGAGCATGGTCCATGCCGTGCTCGATGCCCTGCTTGTGGTAGTACCCGTCTATCGCGATAACTTGCTGATATCCGGATGTGAATCCGTTCAGTGTCGCCACGGTAGCATCTGTACCGCCGACGTCCACTCCCACAGAGAAGTCCACAAATGTTATCTTGCGGTCGTATGAGCCGTCCGTAAGTTTCTCCACTATATCCTTCTGATCTATCTCTACCGCTTTCGTAAAGCCCGTGTAGATGATGCCAGAAGCCGTTGTACGCAGTCCTAAGATGTCAGCCTTGAACCACTGACTCTTCTTGTTGTACGTGCCTATGATCGTCTTGAGGCGCTCATCTGATATCGACAGGTTGTCTGCCAGCGTGAAGTGCTGGTAGTTGTAACCGTAATTAGGATCAGCACTCTGGTTCGCCTTATGCACCGACTCTATCTCCTGATAGAACCAGTGTCTCGGAGGCTTCGGGTTCAGATCCATGAACACGCGTCTGCGTTCAGATACAGCTGTACGATCAAAGCACTCCTGGATGAATGTCTTGTGACACTCGTTAGCCTCTGTGATGTATACGCAGCCAAGGGAGAAACCCTTGATACGTGCAGCATCGTTTATCTTCTGTCCGCCTGCTATCAGGACAACCTTGTCTCCTGTCGCAGTCTTGACGAAGAGCGCTTCCACTCCTTCATATACACCCGAGCGGCATCTTCCGTTGAAGTAGTTCTTCAGTCCGAAGCCGTTACTGTCGATGATGTTCATTCGGGCAGTACCGTGTGTTACTCCGGCTGCAAGGTGTATCTTGTCCGGGGACAGCTCAATGTTCATAGCGAACGCGATGATGTTAATGATGTTCTTACCGGCACGCTTGCCGCCTTCCGCGATATTGAGCCAACAGGATCCGCTCTTACGGATGTATGTCACCTGCTTCTTCGAGAACGGTGCGTACTTACTCATCGCTGCCACCGCCTTCCTTAAGGAAGTCATCAAGCGACCTGTCCTCTTGCATGTCCAACATCTTACCTGTGATCTCACGAACGCTGTCAAAGGCGTTAGTCGGTGCCGTGTTCTCTACTTCGCGCTTGTCACGCCATACCTCAGGCTTCCTGTTCTTGAGCCAGAAGACCTGAGCAGCTGTGTCAGGAGCGACTTCCCTCTCGATCTCCTTAACCACAACAAGTACCTGCTGCCTTGTTACCGGATCGAGCCTGCGTTCCCTTACAACCTCTTTGGTCTTATACCCTGTCGCCTTGCGGAACAGGGCATCCTCCACGATTCTGTCGGCAACATCCTTGCTTCTTTTTAAGGTGTCGGCAAAGTCAGGGAATCGCTTTTGCCAATCGTAGAAGGTCTGTTTAGATATCCCGATGTTCTTTGCTATCTCCAGATCTGTCAGTCCGTCACGGGCCCAGCCTTGTATTCTGATGAGTCCCTCAGGCGTCAGCCATTCATGATATTTGCCTTTCGCCATACGGGATCACTCCTTTACACACTCCAATGCAGGCCGTGCTTCCTGATGATCTCGTCAAAATCTTCCACATCGTGATCCTTTAGATAAGCATTCCCCTTATCGTCTATCCCGATGTGCAGGAGCTCGTGCCATAGCAGGATCTCCATCTGTTCATCAGTAAACCCGGCACAATTCTCTTCGTAGATGATAATGAGGAAGTCGTAGGGGCAGAAGATCTTGTACAGAGGCGGAACCTTCTTGCATTCGCCGTGTACGATCTTAACCTTGTTCTTGGTTTTCTTCTTGTTGGATCCGACGAACCCGACCGAGATACCGTTAGCAAGGATCTCCGGACACCTCTCGTAAATGATGGGTTCTGCCATCTGACCGTACATATCGTTTCTGTTTACGAACTCCGGTGTCTCCATGTCTTCCTCCTAACAAAAAAGACACCGCCGTTCAGACGATGTCTCTTGTGCCAAATTTTTACGGTAGCATTATACCACAACAAAAAGTATTTTTAAGTATTGTCTTTTGCTTTAACCGATTTTCTCTCTTATGAAAGAAATAACGTCATCGTTGGTCTCATGAATATTCTTGTCGTTATCCATTTCTTCAAGAGTCATCCACCTATACTTCACACCATCTATTTCAAAGCCATTCTTCTGCAAATCTTCAGGATAATTCCTAATCTCGGCATAATACAGGTCATGCAGATACAGTTTTTGCTTATTATCCTTCTTCGAGAACTTAGGCTGAAGCCTTTCGCTAACATAAGCAAGTGTTATATCAGGACGATCAATCTTGAGCTTACTTGATATTCTCTGCATAATACTCTCTTCATTCTGACAATCACTTGTAGGAAAACTAAAGAAGAACCAGCAATCCCATGCTGTGTTATAATAAACCAAGAAACGATTGGGATGTTCATTGAAAGTATCCTTGATAGCCGCCAAAGAAAACCTGTGAGTTACTTCATCAAGGTTTTCGATTTCTGAACACAACGTGTTATGAGAATACTTATTCTTGGAACTTCTTACAATCTTAACTATTCCGAATACTGTAATAGCAATACCAAAAATCCATGAGATAGTTTCATATATCAAGTGATTAACGCCTAAGAAATCTCGAAAATCACTGCATAACAGTGACAGAATATAGAGAACCCCCGTAAGAGTGGTATCAATACCTTCTACCTTATGACCGATGTTATCCCTCCTTTTCTCGAGTAATAACATCAACTTGAGCTTGTCAATCAGAAGTTTCATAAGAGCATTATACTATAAAAAAGAAAAAATCAAGCACCCTTTCTAGGCCTATCGTGTCCTATAATCGCCAAAGCAACTATCGTTGTGCATATAATTGCAGTGATCATTATCGCCGTCATGTTAAACCTCCTATCGCATCGCAATATCGAGCTTGTCTTCGATTGACGTAAGGCCTGATTCCTTCACCGTCTTGAAGAAGGGACAAGCCTTGCCTTCTTTCTCTCCACGGAGATCTGTGTCGCGAAGAACACGACACTTACCCTCTCCTCTGTTACCAAAACAGTCAAGTCTGCAGCACTTCGGCGCAGCTGCCGCTTCGTAATGAATATTCATTCTTCTACCTCCCTGATCTTAACGATCTTGACCTTCGGCTTGTCCTTGAGATAGTCATCAAGGATAGCCCTGAATTCTTCCTTACTGCCTGCGTGGATCTCCAGTGTCGGATGATTCTTAAGTTCCACGCGGTAGATCCTCTCTTCGCTTATCATTCTTCGTCCTCCTCGCATACGTAGCATCTTCTCGGGTATGGTCCTGCAGGATGTATCGTCTCCCTGTGACCGCATTTCGAACACTTGACCGTCTTGATCATGAATCCGGCAATGTTCTTCTCTTCTTTGACCGTTATCCACTTCATAGGCTGAAATAATTACCTCCTATCAGTTCGTAAGCAGGCCTCCATGAGAAGAATCCCCTGCAGTTGAAAAAGAGTACTTCCGGGTATTCCTCTCCGCTCTGGATCCATTCGTATGCTTCTATCACAGCCCTGTCCGATAGATCAGTCCTGTCAGTAACGCTGTGCCCGTTCCTTACAGTGCTGAATTGACCCGGTTGTGTAAGTACATCTGTCACTGTGTTGCCAAACTCAGGATGATCTTCGGAAATGCGGTTCCAGATAGTCAGTGCTATGTAGATCCTGCCTTCGATGTCTTCCGAATCTCTGTTGCTCTCAGCTTCGACCACTCCGGAGAAGAGCTCAAACTCTTCTACTGTCAGTCCGACTGATTCTGCGCGCTGCTCTATTGTCATCGATTCGAATGTCAGTGGAGCTTTGAGCATGAGTGTGTTCAGTCCGATGACCATTATTGCAACGTAAACTGTAATCTTTTGCATTAGTCTTCTCCTTTCGGTATAAATCGATAAACTTCTTCAAGAGCCTTACGGTGAAGTACCATTATTCTGTCGTGACTGTACTGAAGACTCTTCTCGATCCATCCCCAGCTCTTCTGGTTGATGTAGCGTTCGATCAGGATCGTCCGTAAGACTGAGTCAGGTACATGGTTGATCACTTCCAGCCTTACGCGTATGAGCTTTGCTATCTTCTCCCTGACCTTCTCCACATCAGCTGTAGCCTGCGAGTAGGTGATCATTCTCTCTTCCTGACCTTGAGGGTTGTTGTTCTGGATCCTGTCCTTCGAGTAGTCCACAGCTCCGGATGTGATGGAAGCAAGAAGTTTCGCCTGTATCTCTTCCTTTGCTGCGAGTTCCCTCTTGGTCACTACGTAGACCTGATTGAGCCATGTCTTTGCGAAATACTGATTGTCTGTCATTCTTCTACCTCCTCGACTTCGATCAGTATTCCTTCCGGACCGGGTACCCAGTATTTGGATGTCATCTCCATAGCTACGTGAGAGTCGTCTTTCCAAAAAGACTTCTTGGTCATGCAGTCCTTAAGGAGCTTTAACATGTTGTCAGTGTCCGGTCTGGTTATCTTGAGAGTGGGATGGTCTACTTTGTCAGAGTGGAACATGAAGCATATCCTCAGGCTGATAGGCGGAGAGAATAATCTGTCCGGTTTGAACTTATCCAGATGAGCAAGGTATTTCTCCTTAACGTCTTCAACCTTGGAAGGGTTGTAAAGAGTACCTGTCTTCTTGTTGATCTGCTTCTCCTGAGCGGTAACAGTAGGGATCCTCATCATCAAAAAAAATGTGTCTTTCATTAAGAAATCTCCTGTCGCGTATGGGATATGGTATGTGACGGTGTTGTAGTCGTCGTGCGTGAGCGTATACGCACGACTACACACCCGAACACATATCCCTGATGTTTTTGTTACCATGTTTCATTTTTTGAAATGTATATTTATATACATGTTTTTGGTGCAACATGGTTTTCACTGTTTTTTACGGATAAACGACAAGTCTCGTTTTCCGTCTTTGCTCTTGTTCCTAATGGAATAAAACTTGCCTTCGGATTCTTTGATTCGGCGCCAAACGGTTGTATTTCCGCACCCGAGATATTCCACCAGATCCTGCACCGTCACCTCACCGCCATCGTTAAGAGAGCTGACTGCCTCGAAAGCATTCTCAAACTCCTGCTGCCTTTTCTTTTTCTTGACTTCAGGATCCTTGCGTTTCTCCATGGCTTTTTGCCAGGGAAGCTTGGAGCCTTCAGCGTCAAGATCGGACAGCACGCCAATATCGTCGATCTGATGAATAGGGTAGTTGAACCACAAATTGACGGGAGCAAACTTCGGGAATTCTCGTAAAGTGCCTTCAATGCGCCATGCAGTTCTGGCATCCAACTCCTTATTCTTCTCGTTGATCGCTATCTGGATGTCGCTCTTCATTGTCCAGGAACATTTCTCGTCGACAAACTTCTGCATCTTATGGAATGACAGCTTATCGTCTTCAGATATGCAGTATTCATCTTCCCATCCCGGCATTTTATCCGTCAGATA
>CAMYXL010000103.1 GCA_947303255.1 uncultured Clostridia bacterium
GTTTTCGAAAAGAAGGATCAAAGTGGTAGTCTTTGCTGAAACACCTACGCTTCTAAGGGTTCCGACTACAGACATTCTCTCGGAAACTATCCTCTCGGATACAGAGATCGTTACGAAGATGACCATGAGAACACTGATCGCAAACAGTACGAAAGTGAGTTTGGTGATTACGTTTATCATTAACTGCTGCTCAGGATTATCCATTATAGACTGAACATTTAATGTCGGGTGTGCTTCCTTGATCTTGTCAGCAGTTTCTTTGGTAAGAGAATCATCTTTAAGATCTAACAAGCTTTCAACCGGTTTAGGATCTACCATCATCGGTTTGATCGCACCCTGAGTGATCAATACGGAATCTTCCGAAAGAGGGAAGGAGTCCTTCTTTACGTCTTTGATAGTGAATTCATTTGGGCAATTGAATTCGTCATTGATGATAAGGACATCTCCCTTTTTGTAACCGTACTTCTCGGCAAATTTCTCGGAAACGTAGACTTCATTATCGGATAAGTTTTCATAAGATATCATACCCATTTTTTTCGCTTCGTCGAAATCCATTCCGATAACGGAGATCTTGTTTTCCAAAACGTAGGTATATTCACCGTCGATATCAGTATAGATGATATCATCCAAATCATATAATTCCGTGTGTGTGTATTCCGGAAGACCTTCATCATCATAAAAAGACATGTCTCCGACTGATGAGTCAACAATTATGTCTGCTTTTCCAAGTCCATTGTTACTGTAAACCGATCTGAAAAGGCTATCCAAAGCTCCTGACATATCAAGGCTGAAAAGAGCAACGAATGAACAAGCGAAAACACATAATACAACCATTAACGTTCTAATGGGTTTCTTAAAGATGTTTTTTAAAGTGTGTTTAAATATTAATCCCATTTATGTTTCCTCTCATTTCCATCTTCCTATCCTGTTTTCAGGAGATACGTACATACCGTCGCCTTCCTTTATGTCATATACCTCGTAAAACTTTTCCGTGGTCGACAAGATCGCATTAACACGGATCGTAGAAGGGCTGTGCGTATCAAAAGCAAGCTGATCGATTATTCCTGAATCAGATAACAGCACACACCAAAGTTTTCCGTAGGATTCGAATACTGTCTTATACTCATCGTTTGTGGCATTTTTGATCTCGCAGGTTGTCATGACAGCTTCCATTCCGCCAAGATCTGCGTAGTTTTCACCAAGTGTCTGTTCACCGTCTACGGCATATATCTCGAAGACTTTAAAACTTTCAAAATAGTCAACAGCGATAAGATTTCTCTCTTCCAGTTTCTTCATGTCTTCCGATGAAAGCCAATCCGGATCGAGGACACCGTTTTCGTTATATTTGATGAGATTGGAATCAAAGCCGTGTCCTATTTCATGTGCGATAACTGCACCAAGACCTCCAAGGTTCTCATAATAAGAGTTATTAACGTTAAACCAAGGATCATTCATTATGGCAGCTGTTATTGTTACGGTATTATCCTGACTGTAACAAGCATTAACGAGTTGCATCTTCATTCTTATCTCGTTTCTGTCTCTTACTGTTCCGATATTTCCGAGAAATTCATTGAATGAAAGTTCGTTTGAAGCGATAAGTGTTTCGGCCAGACTTCCTTTGAAAGTGTCTGCCAGATCAGTATCGTTTTCCATATTATCGAGTACAGTCTTACCAGTGAGGAACGTGATGTTATCGAGTTTTTTCTCTAAACCTTCTTTGGCTTCGCCTGAAAGCCAATCAGTGTTTCTTATAAGAACTCTGTATCCTTCAACGATGTCATCGCACATCGTCATCAGTTTTTCTTCCATCTCATCTGTGTAGAAGTATTTGATGTAAAGATCACTAAGTGCCATCGTATACTTCTGATCGATGAAATAGTATGCTCTGGTGTCGATGTCCAGGCCACTCACAGGAAAATACTTTCCTATCTCCGGATAATCATCAACGATAAATGAACCATATGTAGTAACAAGCTCAGTCACATACCATGCTTTAAGGCATTCGAGGTTCTCATCAGTATAGAGATTTTCTATACTCTTTATCTGTCCCTCATCTTCGATCATCCATCCGCCGTAAGGATTTGATTCAATTCCTATCCAGCTTTCTACTTCTTTGGCTGTATGATATGTAAGGAACTCGTTGATCTCTTCTTCAGAAACAAATCTTATTGCATCATCTTTCATTCCTAAAAGCATATCTTTGTCGGATGCCAAAGCAATATCGATTACCAGATACATAAGATCATGAGCTGTATCTTCAGCTGTATCGTGATCTACTCCTGCAGCCATAAGACAGTCGATTACGATCATTTCACCGTCTTCCGCATTACTGGAATCATCACTTACCTCTTTGAGATCAAGTCCAAGTACACTTTTGTTTTGAGCCCACATGATACAGTACTTATCAGGGTCAAAAGTATCTGCTTGTACTGTGAATGATCCGAGTGGAGAGATATAGTACTTCTTCGCAAGTTCAGGTGAAATAGAAGTAAGTTCATCTATGGTCTTGCAATCCATGATCTTTTTAATGTCTGCTTCTATGATCTCGGCAGATCTTTTTTTGTTTTCTTCATCTGATTCATATTCAATGAATGAATTATAAGCTCTTTGTATTATGTCTTCACATGAGCCTTTTTCGTATTTCTCGTTTCCGGTGACGATTTCTTTAATCTTTGCTTTCAAGGCTTCCTCGACGCCGTCGTCATACATTGGACCGGCACCGCCTTCCCCGGGACCGATTGAAAGCTCTTTTAGAGTGTTGAGGTTGATGTAACCGTAAAAGTCGTCTTAAGCTTTTATCTCTTTTACATCAGCTCTCGAAAAATCTGACTTAGCAGTTTCATCTGTGTCTTTTTTTGTTGCTTCGCTGTTGCAACCTGCTAAAATGATCGCAGAACATAAAACTGCAGCCACAGTTCTTCTCAGTTTCATATTAATCTCCTTCATGTTTTGTGAGATTAGTATGCATATAATTCGTCAAGTGCTCGTCAAGAAAGTATTAAGATTTGTTAAAGGTACATTTTTTTGAAGATACCTGCAAACACAGGGTTTCCTTAATATACTTATTTATTTTTTCGTCAGACTTTTAAGTATATCTATATATTCTGAAGTCAAATGAGAAGGGTGAATTGAATTCGGTAAGATATATCCGATCTCCATATAGTCATCTACCTTGAGCTTTTTGGCAATGATATTGGGACCGTTCAATTCTTCGTTTATGATACCGCTGCTTATGGTATATCCGTTAAGACCTATGAGCATGTTGAAAAGTGTTGCACGGTCAAGAACTACAAGTTCCTTATCGCAGTCAACGGTACTTAAGATCTCCTCTGAAAAATAAAAGGAGTTGTGACTGCCTTGCTCGTACGATAGTCTCGGATATGGTTTAAGATCTTCCAATGTGAGATATTTCTTCTTTGCAAGAGGAGAGTTCTTACCGATAAACACATGAGGTTTAGCAGTGAAAAGGGGAGTAAAGGAGAGGTTGTTGTCACGAAGTGTTTTCATGATGACCTCTTCGTTAAACTTGTTAAGATAAAGTATTCCTATCTCACTTCTAAGATGAGAAACATCATCTATGATATTGAATGTCTGAGTCTCACGCATATGGAATTCATACTTGTCGGCACCACTTCTTTTCAAAAGTTCAACGAATGCTTCTACGGCAAATGAATAATGCTGAGCTGATACAAAAAACTTGAGCTTACCGGATTGTTTTCCCATATAGCGTTCTTCGATGAGCTTTGTCTGATCTAAGACCTGTCTTGCATATCCTAAGAATTCTTCACCTTCAGAGGTAAGTTTTATACCTTTGTTGGATCTCATGAAGATTGTGATATTGTATTCATTCTCCAATTCTCTTATAGCTGAAGTCAAGCTGGGCTGAGCAATGAATAACTTCTTAGCTGCACTTGTGATATTTCCTTCTTCTGCTACCGTAACCACGTATAAAAGCTGCTTATAGGTCATAGATCAATATTTCCTTTTGATAGATATTTATTGCATTTTATCACTTACCATAGACTTTATCTATGGATAATCGATGATTTTATATATTTTACCTAGTTTATTGGTAGGTTTATACTTCCAATCAATAAATCAACAACACTCATTGGAGGAAATAATATGAACACATTAGTAATCGGTTATCCGAGAATCGGTAAAGACAGAGAACTCAAGTTCGCATCTGAGAAGTTCTTCAAAGGTGAGATCGATGAGGCTGGTCTTTTGGAAGTAGCTAAGAACATCAGAAAGGAGGATCTTCTTAAGCAGAAGGAAGCAGGCATCTCCTGTATCTCTTCAAATGACTTCTCTTTCTATGATAACGTTCTTGATACAGCATTCCTTTTCAACGTGATCCCACAAAGATATAAGGATCTTGGTCTTTCTGAGCTCGAGACATACTTCGCTCTCGCAAGAGGCTATCAGGGAGATAAGGGTAACGTTAAGGCACTTGCTATGAAGAAATGGTTCAACACCAACTATCACTATCTCGTTCCTGAGATCGATGATGATACTAATATCAGCCTTGTAGGAACAAAGCCGGTTGATGAGTATCTTGAGGCTAAGGAATTCGGTGTGGATACGAAGGTTGCTTTGATCGGTCCTTTCACATTCCTTAAGCTTGCAAAGTTCACAGGAAGCAAGAAGATCAGTGATGTTTCAGAAAAGCTCACAGAAGAATACATAAAGCTCGTATCCATCCTTGCTTCAAAGGGTGTAGGATGCATCGAGTTTGATGAGCCATATCTCGTAAGGGATCTTGATTCTTCTGACATTGAACTTTTCAAGAATATCTATAATTCCATCCTCTCCAACAAGGGCGGAGTAAAGGTTCTTCTTCAGACATACTTCGGTGATATCAGAGATATCTATAACGAAGTGATCAACCTGGACTTTGATCTCATCGGTCTTGATTTTGTTGAAGGCAGAAAGACTTTGGAGCTCGTTAAGGCAAATGGCTTTCCGGCAGATAAGAAACTGGTTGCAGGTTTGGTAAACGGTAAGAACATCTGGAGAAACGACTACAAGAAGACACTTTCGATCCTTAAGGAGATCGGCCTTGAGAATGTGATCCTCGGAACATCATGTTCACTTCTTCATGTTCCTTATACTCTCGAAAACGAGACCAAACTTTCCGATGATTACAAAAAGCATTTCGCTTTTGCTGAGGAAAAACTCACAGAACTTTCTGAGATTGCATCACTTTTCGGAACGGACTATGAGAACAGTGAGATCTTTAAGAAGAATCAGAGCCTTTTCGAGGGAAGAAAGGACAGTGAAGATAAGGAAGTTCAGGCTAAGGTTTCCGGTATCAAGGATGAGGACTATGTAAGACTTCCTAAGTTTGAGGACAGAGAAAAGATCCAGAAGGAGATATTGAACCTTCCATTGTTCCCGACAACAACTATCGGATCTTTCCCACAGACACAGGATGTAAGAAAGAACAGACAGGAATTCAAGAAGGGCATCAAGTCCAAGGAAGAGTATGTTGAGTTCAACAAGAACAAGATTGCCGAGTGCATCAAGCTTCAGGAAGAGATCGGTCTTGATGTATTGGTTCACGGTGAGTTCGAGCGTAATGACATGGTTGAGTACTTTGGTGAGCACTTAAACGGATATGTATTCACGGAAAAGGCATGGGTTCAGTCCTACGGTACAAGAAACGTTAAGCCGCCGATCATCTGGG
>CAMYXL010000104.1 GCA_947303255.1 uncultured Clostridia bacterium
CAACCGTGATAGCTTTCACATCGACCCTGTTTTACTTTTTATCATGCCTCCCTAATTATATCCCAAAAGAAAAGATAACAATCACAAATATTTTAGAATTGCGATTGTTATCTTTTGTTTAGTCCGTCAGTATGTGTTTTCACAGGTCAATTATTAATGTCAGCCTCGAATGTTGTTCCTAAAAATCTCATGCTTGCAAGTCCGATGATGCCGCTACATACGATGACGCCGATCTGTCCTTCCATGATTCCCATTACGAACATTATCGCACCTCCGATCGCTCCGATTGCCGAGATAGCTCTGATTACTGATCTGCCTGTGATTACGTTTTTCATTTTATATACCCTCGCTTTGGTTTCTTTTGATGGTTACATCTTATCGGGGGAGATTTAACTTATCGTCAATAATTGTTAAAGATAGTGTTAAGCGGCGAACGTTTTCGAAAAGAAAGATTCTGATAAAATAAATTCAGAAAAAATTTTTCTCGATCTACCCAAGAAACCGTATCAGCTATTCGTCTAATAGATAGATGCGGATAAAAAAGGAGGCAAAAATGAACGACTCTGAACTCGAGAAGATCTACAACGAAGGCTATCGTGCGGTATATTGGACGGCTTTGGCGATCCTTAAAAGCGAGCAGGACGCCGAGGATATAGTTCATGATACTTTCGTAACTTTGATCAAGTCCTATGATTCCATCAAGGATAAGAGCAAGGTGTTGTCATGGCTCAAGAAGACTGCAGCCAACAAGTGTCTGGACAAGATCAAACTTACCAAGACCGACAACGTAGATGACGAGTTCTTTGACCAGGTCGAGGCAGTGTCCGAGGATTTTCTTCCGGATTCGATCATCGAGTCTGAGGAGATGCGCAAGGTCGTCATGGACATCATCGAAAACTCACTGTCAGAAGAAATAAGAAGGACTCTTATACTCTTCTACTTTGACGAGATGAGCACCAAAGAGATCGCTGAAGCACTCAACATTCCTCAGGGAACTGTTTCATGGCGTATCAGTTTTGCCAAGAAAACAATCAAGAAGGAGGTCGAGAAGTATGAAGAAAAGAATGATACGAAACTGTTTGCAATGGCAATTCCATTCTTAACCAAACTGTTTATGAAAGAAGCCGAGCAGGTGCCGTTCAGGCCGATGCCCGCTTCACTTACAACCTTGTCCGCATCAGCTAAGGCTTCCGCAGCGAAAGCCGGAACAAAGGTTGCCTCAACGGCGATCAAGAAAGGGACTGGTTTTATGTTTAAAAAATGGATACTCGCAATCATTGCCGCTATCACACTTACGACCGTGGCAACGACCGGAATAGTCATCTATATAATGCAAACGTCAGGCAAGAATACGGAAAGCAAGAAACACAGCTCAGAGATCTCTGAAGACAAGGAAGAAAAATCCAAGTCAGAGGAATCCGAAGATACTGAGGTCAAAGAAAGCGATAACAGTGCATCTTCTGAGGAACCGGGCATAGAAGAATTAAACGCTCTGCTCGATCCGGGCGCAACAGTCATTACTCAGCTGCCTGTCATAAACGGACACGAGATAAAACTTCCGTGCACCATAGGTGACATCAAGAACATGGGATTTACGATAGATGAAGATACGATCTTTGACGGAAACGTATCAGCTGTCTATGACGAAGGACTGTCGTATTACGCGTTCTTCTGTTATCTGGATGTTCCTGCTTCAAGAGAAGGAACAAGTGTCAACGATGACGATACGGTAATCGCTATCGAAGTATTTATGGAAGGAACCGACATGGATTTCTACGGTGTTCAGATCGGAATGCATGAGGAAGATTTCTTACCTCTCATCGGAACACCTTCCTACATTACGGGATTGGCACTGGACTACGGACAATACTATTACTACATGGGCGAAGACGGCACTATGTATGAGTTATACTTCATGAACTTCAGCAATCCGGGAGAAGACGAGAGTCTCTCATCCGTTGTATTCGGAACACAGGAATTCATGATCGAGAATCGAAGGATCGGAGAAGATCTGTAAAGGAGAAAAAACAATGAAAAATATAAATAAAATATTCGCACTTATTATCTGTTCAGCAATGGTTTTTTCTTTGATCGGCTGCTCAAGTGATAAGACAAACAACGACGGCAAAAAAAGCAATACAAAGAACGAAGAAGTTCAGGATAATTCAAGATCTGAAGAGCAGGACAACAAAGACTCTTCAGAATCTTCGGAAGAAGCATCAGCAAACATGTTTGATATGAATAAGATGGCAAGCTTCGGCAAGTGGAAATTCTATTATCCGGAAACTGCTGTCAGGGTTGAAATGATGTCTTCGGGTTATGCTTATGTAGAAGATGATGCAGCATTGTTTTATTTCTACACCTATCGTGTAAAGAATACCGAAGATGTTGATCTCTCATCTCTTACCATAGACGAATTAATGTCCATGTGTGAGGAAGATCTGAGATCAGAAATCAGAAACGAATTATATACAGTATTCAACTCAACTACTTTCGACATGAAGAATGTCACAGTGGAACCTGCAGGAATCGATGGCATAGATGCGTATTGGGTACGTGGACAGGTCGGTGACGGTGAGAAGATGGGAGACTCTGATTTCGTTGCTCTTTACGTACTCGATGATGAGATCCCATATGTTCTCTGGAGTTCCTACTTCTACCACAGTCTGGAAGAAGATCACGACACATGGGTAGTTCAGGAAAAGGCTCCGTCAATCGATGTACTGAAGGAATTTGTAACAGAACTTCAGAACACATTTGAAGTTGATGAAGAATGTGTGGGCTGATCTATAAAAAAATAAGGGCTGATCTCATTTAAGGGATCAGTCCTTTTCCATTTAGAATTCATCAGTTGTGTGATAGTCTGTTTCACCAGGATAAGTAAATATCCTACACGAGTAGTCACGAACTAATTCTTTCAATTCCTCCTTGTTTTCCACCAGACCGAATCCTGTTATGTACTTCTCAGGATCAATACTACTAATATCTCCCAGTGAACTAAGGGCTATCCACTTGTATCTTCCATCCTCGAGTTCATACACATAGATATCTTCTGATTGAAGATCACTATAAAAGACAGCAGTATAATCATCACTTATATCTTCTTCTCTCATATAAACATATATGCGATCAAGAACTTCGTTATCCGTTGTCAAAACTATAACATCATCAGGAAACTTATCTATTTCAACCGAAGTACATGGCCAACTTCCCTTTTCGAAAACAGAATCCAACTCTTTTTCTTCAACTGTGATCTTCAATATGAAACCGTCAAATTTCACATCAGTTACATCAAAATCATATCCATTCTCACTGCCGTCATCTGATGAAATGATAACCACATATCTGAGATCACTGTCAGGCATATTGAAAACATAATAACCTCTGTCAGATGATTCACCTTCTGACCTTGACTTAGTGATTCGATACGCGATATCTTCTGTGTTTTCTATTTCGGCAACAGGTTTCGCAGTTATCTCTACGGCAGTTTCGGAAGTTTCAAGTTCAGTCGTCACCTTAGTTTCAATCTCAGCAGATCTTTCCGTTGTCATAACTACAATCTCCGACGATTCAGGAGCAGTCTCCATATCCCGACTACATGCAGTAACAGTTATAGCAGCGATCACAAATAGTACAACAATATGCAACAGGTTTCTTTTCTTCATTTATCTCTGTCCTTTCTCATCTATACCCATATAGACAGAACAAGGACCATAATGTTTCATCTCTTGATATAATTAAGATATCAATCAACGAGGAAAAGCATCATGACCAAGTGTAACGTTTGCTTCAGACATTGTGATATCAAAAAAGGCGGTCGAGGATTTTGCAAAGTCAGAGTCCTCAGAGATAACGTTGTCGTTCCTGAGAATTATGGTCGTGTAACTGCTATCGCACTTGATCCGATCGAGAAGAAACCTCTGCACAGATTCCACCCGGGAACACGTATCCTGTCAGTAGGAAGTTACGGTTGTAACTTAAGATGTCCGTTCTGTCAGAACAGTGATATCTCATGGTCTGACTATGCTATAAAATCAGGTCCTTCATCTGAAGTATTTACTCCTCAAGAGATCGCGGATCTTGCTGTGAAATACAAATCACGCGGTAACATAGGTGTCGCCTTCACCTATAACGAACCTCTGATCGCTTATGAATTCATACGCGATACAGCTAAGCTCGTTCACGAACAAGGCATGGTAAACGTTCTGGTTACCAACGGAACTGCTGAAGTCACCATTCTTGAAGAACTCGCTCCATATATCGATGCAATGAACATCGATCTAAAAGGTTTCAGCGACAGCTACTATTCTGATGTTCTCGGCGGCAATCTTCCTATGGTCAAAGCATTTATCTCCCGCGCCGTTCAACTTTGTCATGTGGAACTTACTACCCTTATCGTACCGGGGTACAACGACACTATAGAAGAGATGCGTGAGATCACAGGTTTCATCTCTTCATTAACTGATGCTTCAGGCAATAAGATCGGCCACAAAATACCTCTTCACATATCGCGATTCTTCCCGCGTTTTAATCTGACTGATCGCGATGCAACTCCTGTTAAAGACATAATGAATCTGTGTGATATCGCACGTGAATCACTCGATTATGTTTACGAAGGAAACTGTTGATCTTATAACAAAGAAGCCGCGCTTGAAGGAAGTTCCGTCCAGATCAAAAATTAAGCCTTTTTCATCAGTACCTCTTAATACTTTTCCCAGTGTAATAATTCGTCGATATTGATATCGATCTGCTTTGTCTTGACCGCGTCTTCTGTTGCTTTTCCGACACCGATAAAACACGGGATCATATAGTTTTCGGGAAACCCCAAAACTTTTCTAGCGATAGATTCCTCATCACCCAACGGGATCCTTAGATTGCAGGCATATCCTTCTGCAACTGCCGCGAGCCAAAGGTTTTCGATACTGCACCAAACGGATGCATAGCAGTTAAGATCAGAAAGGCTTGAAGGATGAAGGATATCACACTTTTTCTTCATCAACGGAATGATGATCGCAGCCGCATCGATAAGCATTCTGTACTGCATCGGAACAGCGATCTGATATGCTCTTTTCTGCTCGAGATCAGATATGAATGTCATGTTATCAACATCTTTCTCAGTCAGGTTCTTCGGAACACCGTCGATAACTTCCCTCATCTTGTCCTTATCGGTAATGACTATATAATGCCAGTCCCTGAAGTGATCATTGGCAGGCGCTTTATACGCTGCTTCGATGATCCTTCTGATAGCTTCTTCAGGGATCTTCTCATCTGTAAAATTTCGAATGCTTCTTCTGTTGTTTACTGTCTCGTAAAAATCCATAAGCATATCCTCTTTTCACTAAGATGTTTTAATTATATCCGAGAATTAACATACAAAATATCGGAATCATGCTACAATTTATAACAATATCGTAAATTCTCTCAAAAAGAAGTGCAAAAATATGAGAAATGACAGTTATCTAGCAAAACGCGAACAATGGCGCGCCATGATAAGACAAAGAGATGACAGATCCGAGATCGTCAACTACGACGACCCGTCCTTCCCTTCGTATTCTTTTGAAGGACATATGGATGGTTCTTCTCCGTGGCTTCGTAAAGTTCACTGGCACGAAGA
>CAMYXL010000105.1 GCA_947303255.1 uncultured Clostridia bacterium
TTGAAGAAATGATGATAAGAAATTTGATTACTGGTCTTGATGAATCTTTGAAATTATATACACGCGGTGTTGAGCTTTCGAATCTCTGTCAGAAGAGATTGACCGAAATTGAACAAAAAATCTCTATCGTAAATAAGGATGGAAGTGTATCATTATTACAGATAGAGAACGAGGAGGAATAATATATGGAACCAATTATCGAACTTTTGAATCAGACTAAGGAATGGTTTGATCCTTCGCTTGAGGGCATTTTCGATGATTCAAATAAGGACTTTATTACCGCAAAGGCTTCAATGTACAGTCTTTGTTCCGGAGGTAAGAGAGTTCGTCCTTGCTTTATGTATGTAGTAGGCAGAATGCTTAACTGCGACATGGACGATGTACTCGTGTTTGCCAGAAGCCTCGAGATGATCCATACATATTCTCTTATTCATGATGACCTTCCATGCATGGATAATGATGATTTGAGAAGAGGTAAGCCTACATGTCATAAGGTTTACGGAGATAATTTTGCTACACTTGCAGGTGACTGCCTTTTGAATAGAGCAGCTGAGCTTGTACTTAAGCTTGTAATGAAGAAACCACAGTACGCATATGCTGCATATAAGATGTTTCAGTGTTCCGGTATTGACGGAATGCTCGGCGGTCAGGATCTTGATCTGTCATCCGCAGGTCACAAGATCAGTTCTGAGGTTCTCCACGAACTTCATACAAGAAAGACAGGAGCTCTTCTTGAGTGCGCAATCTGTACTCCTGTTTATCTCCTTGACGGTGATTCATCTACAGAGATATTGAGAGTTCTTACAAATCTTTCCAAGAACATCGGTCTGGCTTTCCAGATCAAGGATGATATCCTTGACCTCACGGCAGATGAGGAGACTCTCGGTAAGACAGCAGGTAAGGATTTGAGAGACGATAAGCCGACATATGCAACTGTATTCGGTGTTGAGAGAGCTAAGCTCATGCTCGAGGCTGAACTTGATTCTGCATATGCAAATCTTGATTCTATCGATTACTACGGATTTGATTCCAAGGAACTCCGTCTTATCGTCGACTACGTAGCTAATAGGGACAGATAATCTTGGATTACAAGTTTATTAATCGCAATCTGACACCAAAGGAAATCGCTTCTCTTTCCGAAGATGAGCGATCTTCTTTGTGTAAAGAAATAAGAGACAAGATCCTGAATGTTGTCTCCCAAAACGGCGGTCATCTTGCATCAAATCTTGGTGTCGTTGAACTGACTGTTGCTTTACTCAGTGTTTTCGATTATACGGAAGATCAGATCATATTTGATGTCGGTCATCAAAGTTATGCATATAAGCTTTTGACAGGCAGATATGAGTCTTTTGACACGCTTCGAAAAAAAGACGGTATCTCAGGTTTTCCCAGAAGAAGCGAGAGTCCTTATGATGTATTCGATACCGGCCACAGTGCTACTTCCGTATCGGCAGCTGTCGGTATCGCGCGAGCTAATGAACTTAACGACAAGAATAATCACGTAATCGCAGTTATAGGTGACGGTGCTATGACAGGCGGACCTGCCTATGAGGCGATCAATGACCTGGGTCACAGAAAAGACCGTGTTATCGTTATCCTTAATGATAACGAGATGAGCATCAACGAGAACGTCGGCGGACTTGCAAAGCATCTTTCGAAGGTCCGTTTGTCAGGAGGTTACCTTAAGGCTAAGAGAGCTACTGAGAAGTTCCTTACTAAGAAGATCCCTATCCTCGGTAGACCTATCGTTGCCATGATGCTCGCCATCAAGGATTTCTTCAGGTTCTTGATCTATCGTAAGAAGCCGACCATCTTTGAGGAATTGGGCCTTGTTTATTATGGTCCTGTCGACGGACACAATATGAAAGAACTTATCAAGGCTCTTGATTCTGTTAAGAATATTAATGCTCCGGTGCTCCTTCATGTCTGCACCAAAAAGGGTAAGGGTTATAAGCATTCAGAGAAGGACCCGTCACACTACCATGGAGTTTCGTCCTTCGACCTTGAGAAAGGTGTTGTTATCCCAAGCCGAGATTCTGTAAATTCTTTCACAGACTGTTTCTCGAAAACACTCATCGACATTGCCAATAAGAACCGCAATGTAGTTGCCGTATGTGCCGCCATGACTGACGGTACGGGTCTTGATGAATTTGCTAAACGTTATCCTACGAGATTCTACGACTGCGGTATCGCGGAAGAGCACTGCGTAACAATGGCTTCTGGTCTTGCCATCGGCGGCAAGGTACCGGTAGTTGCCATTTATTCATCATTCCTTCAAAGAGCATTTGACCAGATACTCGAGGACTGCTGCTACATGAAGACTCACGTTGTTTTCTGTATGGACAGAGCAGGACTTGTTGGTGCTGACGGACATACTCATAACGGCATCTTCGATATTTCTTATATGATGCCTATGCCTGATATGACGATCTTTGTTCCGACAGATTATGAGGATATGACTCTTTGCATGAATCATTCGATCAGTAAGATGGATTCGCCGGTAGCGATCAGATATTCCAAAGCAGGAGAGTATAAACTTGAGATCGAACATAATATCTTAAGTCCGAGAGTAATCGATGATTACGGCAAGGACTTTGCGATAATCACATGCGGACCTATTCAGAAGGAAGTCGATCAGGCAGTTGAGAACCTTAAGAATTCGGGTTACAGGGGAATCAATATCAATCTTTGCATGATAAAACCTCTTGATACAGATGCTATCCTTAATCTCATCAAGGGAGTCCGAAATATCTTTACCGTTGAGGAAGGTATCATTAACGGCGGCTTTGGAGCTAATCTGGTTGCAGAACTTACCGCCAATGGTTTTGAAGGACATATCCATAACATCGGAATCAAGGATCCGATGATCAGATGCGGTACTTTATCAGAACAGTTTAAGGTCGCAGGCCTTGATTCAGGTTCGATTACGGATACGATCCTTAACCATATTAAGCACTGATACCTTTAGTCTCATTTTTCAAAATGAGACTTATTTCTATGTATTTTCTTCCAAAAAAATGATTAAATATAAACATATCTTTAATTTGGAGTAAGTATGATCTTTGGAATTTGTTCTAACATATCAAGAGATACCGATTATAAGATCGCTAATCTTTGTGCTGATGTGATCCTGGAACTGGGAAGTCAGCCTGTTTTCGAGAATGACCTTAAGGAAAGCTCTCTTATCATTGAGAAAGAAGGCGTATCATTCGGTTCATTTGATAATGCTGATGTAATAATATCCATCGGCGGTGACGGAACACTTCTTTCAGTAGTTTCCAGATACAGGGACCTGAATATTCCGTTTATCGGCATTAACAAGGGAAGTATCGGATTTCTGACTGAGATCGATGTTGAAGATATCAGGGAATCCTTTAAGAATATTATCGACGGCAAATACGAGATACTTGAAAGGCTTCAGCTTCTATGCGAAGTCTATGATAAGGACGGTAATCTCAAAGACGGACATATCTGTCTTAATGACTGCGTCGTAACCAGAGGAGCTAAGCTCAATATTGTTAAGATGGATCTTTTCATTGACGGTCAGTATGTCGAGAAGTTCTACGGTGACGGTATCATCGTATCTACTCCGACAGGTTCTACAGCTTATACCCTCGCAGCAGGCGGACCTATCCTTATGCCGGGTATGAAGAACATGATCGTTACTCCGCTTTGTCCTCATACACTCCAGCGTTCCAGCTATTGTATCAGTGATAAGAGCGTGATAGAGATCAAGCTCGGCGATTTCGAGACTGCTCCTATTATTTCTCCGGACGGTAGAAGCGGAGTTAATCTTGAACCGTTCGATACTATTAAGATCACGGGTTATGAATCAACTATAAAGACTGTTATGCTCGGTAAATCGGGCTTTTTCGAGACCGTCAGGTCTAAGATCACAGCGAGGGGAAGTTTCTATGAGCACAAAAAATGACAGACAGGAAGCTATCATAAGACTTATAAGAGAAAATGACATTTCTACTCAGGACGAGCTCACGGCTCTCATGAAGAAGAATGGCTTTAAAGTTACTCAGGCTACATGTTCCAGAGATATCAAGGATCTCGGCATCATCAAGGTAACAGGTCCGGGCCAGACTACTAAGTATGCAGTTTTAGACAGAACAGGTGATATTGCTCCTGGAAGACTTCTGGCAGTATTTTCCAATTCTCTTCTTTCCTGTGAGTGCGCCATGAACCTCGTTGTCGTCAGAACGCTTCCGGGTATGGCTAATGCTGCGGCTGCGGCACTTGATTCCATGCGTCTTCAGAACGTAGTCGGAACGATCGCCGGTGACGATACCATCTTTATCGCTTCTCAGGGAATCGATGAGGCTAAGGCTTTGCTTTCAACCATCAAGGATCTTATGAACTCCGGAAACGTGGAGAACTAAGATGCTCCGACGACTTGAGATCTCCAATTTTGCTGTTATATCTCATTGTGTCTTTGAACCGGGCTCAGGCTTGAACGTAATATCAGGTGAGACGGGTGCAGGTAAGTCCTTGCTTATCGATGCTATCGGACTTATCCTGGGCGACAAAGCATCCAAGACTTTGATCAGAAGTGATTGCGACAAGGCGTATGTTGAAGCTTTATTTGATCCTTCAGCCCTTTCTGAAGATTCTTTTTCCGATCTTAAGGTAATTCTCGAAAACTACGGCCTGCCGTTTGACGAGGAGAACCTTATCATTTCGCGTGAGATAAATGCAGACGGTAAAAGCAGTGCCAGGATCAACGGCAGATCTGCTGTTCTTACGGTACTTAAAGAGATCTCGTCTATCTTTGTAGACATCCATGGCCAGAATGATACTCAAAAGATTTTCGATGAAAATACTCATTGTGATCTTTTGGACAGATTCATCGGTAAGGATGCATATGACCTGAAAAAGCAGTACACAGATATCCTTCAACAGTATAAAAATACCGTCTTGAAGATAAGGGATCTCGGTTCTTCTCCTGAAGCAAATGCCAAGAGGAGAGAGTATCTCATGTTTGCATCTTCCGAGATACGCAAGGCTGCTTTTAAAGAAGGAGAAGAGGAAGAACTCAGCGAGCTTAAAAAGAGATTTGAGAACAGTGCAAGGATCTCCAATCTTTTGGAAGAAGCTAATGAACTTTTGTATTCATCCGATGAATCATCCGTAACAACGCTCAAACAGGCAAGCGGCATTATCGAGAAGTTAAGTGTTTTCGATGAATCATATAAGGAGATTTCAGAAAGACTCAATTCTCTTTCTTTGGATGTTGAGGCTCTTGCTTCTGACGTTAATTCAAAGTATGAGGCAGATGAATATTCTGAGGAAAAACTTGATGAGACCGATAAGAGGATTTCGCTTCTTTATGACATGAAGGCCAAATACGGTTCGTCTATCTCAGAGATCAATAAATTTGCGGATGATGCTGAAAAAGAAATATCTGATATAGATAATTCCGAGATAAGACTTGGAGAACTTCGTAAGGAAATGAAGATTATTGAATCTGATCTTCTTTCCAAGGCAAAGGCTTTGTCTGAATTAAGA
>CAMYXL010000106.1 GCA_947303255.1 uncultured Clostridia bacterium
ATCTTTATGGCTTCGTCGCCTTCAACGTGGCCGAACTTGTCATTTATGTATTTGAAGTTGTTGAGATCGAGCATGAGGATGTAGTAATCCTGTTTATCAGATGCTTCACTGGAAACATACCTTTTAAGCTGAGCACGGTTATTAAGACCTGTGAGCGGATCCATGGAAACAAGAGTATCCATAGAGATCAGATAGATATAGAACATGGTTATCGTGCATCCGAAGCAGAAGATAGGGATCTTAAGCCAGATCATCTGGCAGGCGCCGAGCATAGCGACCATAAGCGGATATGCTGCATAAATGAGATACAGATATCTGTTCGCGTAATTGCCTTTAAGGAAGGCGCGATACGTGGAACGGAAAGAAGCAAGAATAACGTACGACACAGGAACGGCCAGAAATACAAAGTTATAAAATCCCGTTGCTGATCTGTCCGGATTCATAAACAATTCGTGTTTGAAAAGATAAATACCGATCATGACGAATGTTGAGAAGAATACAGGAACGATAACCCAATATCTCTTGCTGGATTGATTAATATACTGGGCACCTTGTTCGATCTCAATATAGATAAACCAGAAGCATGCCAATGCCCCGAGTATGATGTGATTGAGTATATTTAGCAGGATAATGATGAACGGAGAAGCTTCGACTATCCCTGAAATAAACACTGCCCACAGGATGTCACTTATGAAATAGAAAACATGGCATACGATGACGACGTCGAAAACACGGCGCTTTTCTTGTCTGTCCACACCCTTCAAACTTCTGATCAGGAGAAGCAGAAAGAATACGAGACATACCATATTCGATTCGATATAAAATAATGACATACTGTAATCCATAAGGGGATTTTATCACAACATCTCTATTTTTATTGATTTAATTTGCATATTATCAGAATTATTATAAGATTGTTGTTGACACAAAGGTTGGAGGATATATAGATGAAGAGCAAGGTATGCTTAACAGCTAGTATTTTACTGGTATCAGGCATTCTTACAGGATGTTTCTCATATGAGACCATACGAGTAGAGGAATCTACAGGAGAAACAACTACAAGTGCGACTACTGTAAGTGAGACATCTGTTGATGTCACTTCCGAGACAACAGAAAAAACTTATGATTATGAAGCAGGGATAAGCTTCATGGAAGCTCATCGTGTCGGCTCTGACGGGTCTGATGTTCTGCTGTATAGCGAAGAATATGACGAGGAAGGTAATGTAGTTAAGCACGTCGATTATAAGGACGGTAAGGTCGACTCGACCACGTTAAAGGCATACGATGAGGATGGAAAACTCGTCAAGAGCCAAACGGAGGTCAACAGGTTTTTCTACGGAACGGCGGATTATTCATATGAGTATGATGAATCGGGAAATCTTTTGAAAGAGTCTTTTTCTGCGCACTATGACTGCTCAGATACGACTCAGCCGTCTTATGATTCAGAAGGATTTACAGAGTATACATATGAGAATGGTGTGCTGGTAAATGTTTTCGAGAGTCAGACTGATTATGAGGCTGATGTATATACTATGACTTCTCATGAAGAGTATGAGTATGATGAAAAAGGTCAGATGATCAAGACGACAGTTTACTCGAGCGGAACGAATACAAAAGAAGTTTTGGAGTGCGAGATCTTTTTCGAATATGACGAAGAAGGAAGACTCATAAAGAAGACCAGTTCAAATGTGGATGGTTCCGACATTGAAGAGACATATGAGTACGACGATTCCGGAAACCTCGTAAAGACGGTGTCTGAGGACAAGACGGTTGTAAGTACTTATGATGAGAACGGGAAGAAAGCAAAAGACAGTTATGAGGAAAAAGGTGAGTCTTTCTCGGTTGAATACAGATGGGAGTAAGGATGGAAGAGGAAAGGAAGAAGAGATTATTACTGATCGTCGTATGGATGATCGTATATCCTTTGCTGATAGCAGGTACGATCTTTATCTTTGTAACTGAAGGTGTCAATGCATCGAGTATTGGAATGGCTTTGTTTGACTTTGCCATGATCTTCGTGACGATCTTTATCATTATGGATTATCGAAAAAAATATGCTGTGCCTGCCAAGTTCGGAGAGGAATATATTACCAACAAGGACCTTAAGAGAAACTCTGTATACGGCAGAAAAGAAGGCGACATGTATGATGTCCTGAGAAGCTACAAAAGAAAGAATACGATGATGAATATCGGTGTAGCAATAATCATAGTCATTATCTGTTTTGTACTGGCTTTTATGAGTCCGAGATATTATGCGGGCATAGAGATCCCGATATGGGCCGCTGCTCTTATCGCAATAGCCATCGCAGGCATTAGCTTTGCTATAGGAGGAAGAAAAGATTTCCAATTCACGAGTGTTGATGAAGTTAAGGCCGAACTCCAAAACAAAGGCTATGATGAAGTGCGCGTGAATTCCGACTTTATGATGGGTACGTATCATGCGATCGGCAGGGGCGTCCTCGTTATCGGTCAGAGTTACTTTGTGGTCTACTGCAAGGACTTCTGTTATGTGGGAAGGATATCGGACATCAAGAACGTCGAATATCTTCGTAAAAGAACGACTCCAAAGGGTCAGGTCGTTAACGGAAGTTTCATCAGGATCAACGGGAACCGTGTCATTACCCTGACAAGCGATCCTTCGTCTTCCGAATACATTTTGTATGAGTTCAAAAAGCTTGGTCTGGAAGTATCTATGGAGTGATTTTTTAGTCTTCTTTTTCGAAAAGAAAAACTTCATATTGACATACAGGACGTTCTCAAAATGATATCATCTAACTATCATTATTGAGGAGGTCCTTTTCTATGGAAGTAAAACTTTATAAATGCAAACATTGCGGCAATATCATCATCAAGATGATCGACAAAAAAGTACCTGTTATGTGCTGCGGAGAAAAGATGGAAGAACTCATTCCGGGCTCAGTTGATGCTTCCCAGGAAAAGCACGTTCCGGTGGTTTCTTCCGAGAACGGATACACATATGTAACTGTTGGTTCTGTTGAGCATCCGATGACTGAAGAGCACTACATCTCACACGTTATCCTTGAGACTACAGCAGGAGTATTTATCGCAGAACTTCATCCGGGTGATGATCCTAAGGCTGTATTCGCCATGATCCCTGGTGTTGAAGTAATAGCTGCTTATGCATATTGTAATCTTCATGGTTTTTGGAAGAGCGTATGAGATTAGGTGGTACGATAGTAGGGGAGTTTAATACTCCGGAAGATTTTGAGAAACTTCTTATTAAGTCCAGATTTCGCGCGATAACTGCGCCGTTTACTTATCTGGACAGCAAAGAAAGAATAGATTCACTTGTTAAGATCTGCGAGAAAAATGACGTTCTCATAAGTGAGATCGGCGTATGGCGTAATACGCTTATTCCCGAGAATCTCGAATATGCAAAAGGACAGCTTCGTCTGGCTGATGAGTTGGGTATCGAATGCTGCGTTAATATCGCCGGCACATTAAGTTCTCTTGCATGGGATGCAGCCGATTACAGCAACTATACAAAGGATACATACGATATGATCGTGGACTCTGTCCGTTCGATCATCGATGATGTTGATCCGACCAGATCATTTTACTGTCTGGAGCCAATGCCGTGGATGCTTCCTGACGGACCTGATGCATATCTTAAGCTCATCAAGGATATTGATCGTAAACAGTTTGCAGTCCATATGGATTTCGTTAACATGATCAATTCTCCGAGAAGATTTCTCTGTTCATTGGACTTTATTGAAGAGTGCATGAGTAAACTAAGTCCGAGTATCAAGAGTACTCACATCAAAGACAGCAAGATGGACCTTACGGCATACACGACTCATGTTGACGAGTGTCCACCGGGACAGGGTATGCTCGATTATCCTAAGGTCCTTAAGATTCTCGAGAAATATCTGCCGGAAAACGGTGCGATTCTTCTCGAGCATATGAATACATTCGAAGACTATGAAAAGGCTTACGACTATGTCTATGAGGCAGCTCAAAAAGCCAACGTGGAGGTATAAGAAATGAACGAAGATTCCATTAAGATCGCTAGAGATTATCTGGATAGTCTCCTGGTAGAAAGCAGGATGATCGGAGCAGTTCATCCGTCAACGAAAGTAACCATTCTCGGAGAAGAATTTGATACTCCGATAATGACTGCGGCTCTAAGTCACATCGACCTGGAGAACATGGCGATAGGCGCCAAGAATGTCGGTGCTTTTGTAAGTATCGGAATGGGCGACAATGATGAGATGAAGAAGGTCCTTAACACAGGTGCCAAAGTCATGAAGATCATCAAGCCGTACGCTGATAAAGATGAGATCCTTTCTCGTCTTAAGTTCGCTGAAGAAAATGGTGCCTTCGCAGTCGGAATGGACATCGAGCATTCGACTAACGTCAATGATCCTGAGGATTCTGTGGTAGTAGGACTTCAGATGAAACTTCCGACCATCGACGATCTTAAGGAATATATCGGATACACCAAGCTTCCGTTCTTTATCAAGGGGGCGCTCAGTGTTCACGATGCAGTGGCTGCAAGAGACCTTGGTTGCAAGGGTATTATCCTAAGTCATCATAATGGTCTTATGAGATGCGCAGTTCCTCCTGTAATGCTTCTTCCTGATATCAGGGATGCAGTAGGTGACGATCTCATCGTCATTGCCGATGGCGGATTTGAGACAGGATTTGATTGCTTCAAGGCGTTGGCTCTGGGTGCTGATCTTGTTACAGTCGGCAAGAAACTCATGGATCCTTTGAAACTGGATGGTGCAGAAGGTGTTTCTGAGGTCCTCTCGAAAATGACCAATGAACTCGCAGCTATGATGCTCCGTACATCCTCCAAAGATCCTACGGATATCGATCCGAGTGTTATCTGGAGAATGTGATCGTTTAAAACCCATAAGGAGGATGTCTCAAAACATATCCTTGATAACTCTAAGCAGATCTCACGAGAGATCTGCTTTTTTGTGTATTGGAGTAATCAGTCATGAAACACCAGTTTATTCTCTCTGCTGATAGGGAGCAAATACTGGATTTTAAACTGGAATCCCTTAGAGAATCCCTATCAATAGGGACATATTACTGGAGTTTAGGCTGGAATCCATTAAGTAATCCCTATAATCAGGGTGCCTTTTACTGTATTTTACAAGATAATCCGGTATTCAGTCTCTGTGAATAGGGAGAGATTACTGGATTTCCAAGGCATTAAACCATAAATTACAGTCATCCGTACCGCTATAGTACTGTACAAGTAACGGGAATTCAAAAGAAGAGAAAAATGGGGATGCCCCAAGTGAGTTTAATCACTTTTGAGACAT
>CAMYXL010000107.1 GCA_947303255.1 uncultured Clostridia bacterium
GTAAGAACACTCGAGTGCTGCTCCGGTGACCTCGCTGACCTTAAGGTCAAGTCCTGCGACGTTGAAGCATGGTCCCCACGTCAGAAGAAGTACTTCGAGGTTGGTTCCTGCTCCACATTGGGTGACGCACAGGCTCGCCGTCTCGGCATCCGTATCAAGAGCAAAGAGAAGGGCAACTACTTTGCACATACTCTTAACAACACTGTTGTTGCTCCGCCGCGTATGCTCATTGCTTTCCTCGAAAACAATCTTAACGAGGACGGCTCCATCAGGATCCCTGAGGCACTTCGCATGTACATGGGCGGCAAGTCCGTTATCGAAGTTAAGTAAGATACATTAAAACAAAAACTAACGGCGCAGATCCATTAGGGTCTACGCCGTTTTCTTAGTCAGAAATTATCATCGCCGATCAGAAGACCAGAGCATCAAGAACCTCATGGATCTGTTCGTCGGTCATGTTTTCGAAAGTAAAGATGCCATAATAATTGTCATATGAGAACATGACATAAGAATATACTCCCATGTATGTGTCACCCCAATATTCGTCATCATCAATGATCACGTATTCCGTTCCGTTCGCGTTGGTGTATGTTCTCTCATTGTGCGGATCGTTGACTTCGACTCCGAAAGAACCGTAATCATCCTCTTTATTCGGGAAATAATACTCGGCATATACGTACTCGGTGTCTTCATAAGCAACTATGGCCGTAGCATCATAAGATCTGATCGTATCGTTGTCATCCACTTCCATTCGCCATGAAAAACTCTTAAGTTCTCCCGGATGAGATTCAAACCAACGATCCATAGGGCACTCACTCATGGCCTTATCGTAATCATCATAGACGTAGTTAATGGTCTTATAGTTTCCGTAATACGTCGTTTTCTTCAGGAACCACTTATCATTCTCGCCGCCTTCGACTTCCTCCGAAACAGGATCGTCCGTGGTTTCCCTCCAATCGTATCTTTGAGTATTCAATTCCTCATAATCAAGATTGCGGATAATGATCTCGTGCTCTTCGATCTCAGGCTTGCTCATAATCTTACCTGTCGCATATACCGTTATCGCACCGATGGCGATAAATGCCAAAACGCCAGCAGCGATCTTAACTCCCAGGTTTGCCGTTAACGGGAGAACCTTTGATCTGTTTTTAAACTCCAAAGTCTCTGCTATATATTTCTCATCTACTGCCGAAAGCAATGTCTCTACATTATTATTATTATTATTTTTCATAGTATCCCTCCTTGGAAAGGTAAGTTTTAAGCCTTTCCTTTGTCCTGTGCAGATGCACGTTGATGTAGTTTTTCGTGAATCCTGTTTCCGAAGCTATCTCATCGATGCTCATGTTGAACCAATAACGCTTCATGAATAAAACTCTGTCTGTTTTATTTAATCCGCCAAGAAACGCATTGATGATCTTTTCTGCTTCCTTTGCATCAAGTTCCTTCTCGACATCAGAATTACCTCTCAAACATCCTTCGAGTTCCTCTAATGAGATGTCATAGAGATTGTTTCTCTTTTCTGCCGTGTTGTACTTGTACCTGTTTACGGAAATGTTCCTTACGAGCTTACAAATGTAGGCAACAAACGGATTAGGCCTTTGCGGCGGGATAGTATTCCAAAGTGCAAGATATGTATCGCTTTCGCATTCATCAACGTCCTCTTCGTTTCTTACTATTCGAAAAGCAACAGTTCTTGCTAGTTTTCCATACTTAGCGGATGTCTCGCTTATCGCCTGTTCCGAGCGGTCGAAGAATAGATCTAAGATCTGATCGTCATTCATCTTTTTAACCTCCTTCAACCATATAACTAAGCGTCGGCAGCGAGAAATTACACCCGATAAGAAAAAAATCATTTTTATTATATCATCGGTTTTCGGGGCAACAAAAAACCGCCGATCCGAAGATCAGCGGTCGATTAATCAGTTTAACTTCATCAAGCTCTCTTTACGAGACCGGAACGAAGGCAGCGTGTGCAAACTTTCATAGTCTTAGGGGTGCCATCTACAACTACCTTTACGCTATGAACGTTAGGCTGCTGTTGTGTCAATGCACGACGTGAAATCTGCGAACGCGTAATTCTGATCTTTCTGCCAAAAAATGTATCCTTCTGACAAACTTCACACTTAGCCATGGAAACACCTCCTAGTTATTTTTTCACGCTAAAAGATAATATCATAGGAATCGGGATAACGCAACCATTTTTTGTGTCATTCTTCGAAAATACGTCGAACCGACACGATCCTCTGCGCTATATCGTCCGTAGCCTTGAAAGTACGGAGCCTGATGGTGGTCTTAGCCTGTGATACCATGAGCAAAACTCCCGTATCCGTGCATACTCCCATCTCATATATCTCATCGCTTTCAGAATACGGACTTTTAAGGAATACCAGGTCTCCCGGCTCTATGGATTCGAGAAGGAGATCTCCCGTTACCACGTCGTACTGAAGCTCAACTTTCTCACCCATCTGAGACTGTTCCTGCATGGATCTCGGAAGCTTAACTCCGTTAACGTCAGCACAGATATATACAAGTCCGTTAACAGACAATCCCTTAAGGGTAACGCCGTTATCGATATACGTCGCGTTGCTCTGGCTCAATACAGAGGATACAAAGTAACGGCAGGATACCTTCTGGGTATTCTCACGCGTTCCGAGCTCAATAACACCTGAAGAACCGATCCAGCCCTTATCACCGTTCGGAAGAGCTACCTGATAAACGCCGTCACGCTTAACGTCCGCATAAAGAACCGTATTCATCATGACCTTGGTTATGAGAGTACCGTTACTTGCGTGAGTCATTACGTTCTTATATGTATCTGAAACGATGAGCTTATAAAGATGAAGGTCAGGCTCGACAGATTCAGTACTGTCCGTGAGCCTGAAGCTCTTTACATAGCCTTCTATTCCGTCAGTTGTCCTTATCTTGACGTATCCGTTATTCTCCTGACCGTCCAGAAGGATAACAGGCTCGTTATAAAGCACCTGCGTGATCCTCTCAGACGTCGGATCAGGCTCGGTCATAAGATCTGCACAATAGTAGTTTACGACCCTGTAGGATTCGTTATATTCGAGATTAACTTTTTTCTCGACAAACAGCTCGATATTGGTTCCCTTGAAAAATCCCGGAAGTACCGCAGGCAAGATATAGAATATGCTCAAAACTACGATAACAGCAGCCAGGATCGCGATTCCGAGTCTTATGAAACGTCTTCTCTTCTTTCTTCCGAGAGTGGCTTCTTCCTTATCAAGACCCCACATGTCGAGCATGTTTTCAGCCTGACCGTAGTCACCCTTGATCTCCGGCTTATCATCAGGGAGGTCGATCTTACCTTCGTAATTTCTGACCTTTGCCTTTTTCTTTTTCTCATCGAAAAGGCCCTTATCGTCGTAATCTTTTATCTTCACTTCTTATCTTCCTTCCCTTCGGCAAGGGCGGTGCAATAACAGATCGCATAATCACCGTCGTGAGAAAGACTTATGGCAAGGGAGACGATGCCAAGTTCATCCGCACGCTTTTTCGCTTCACCCTTAAGTTCCGCATAAGGTGCGCCCAGTTCATCAGCCTTAACCTCAATATCCAAAAAGCCTATACCCATTGTCATGATGCCTGTTCCGAGAGCCTTGGAGACTGCTTCCTTTGCCGCGAACCTTGCAGCAAAGCGCTCCACCCTCTTATCCTCGTTAGAAGGCTTCATGCAATACTCGATCTCATCCGGGGTATAGCATTTGGTAACGAAAGCCGGAAGGCTTCCGTCATCTTTAAGTGCAGTATTCTTACGTACTCTTGAAACCAGTACAATGTCTGTTCCGCAAAGTATTCTCATATCAAAGACACTCTATCCTGCTAAGTTTTGCAGCGATCTTCTCGTCGCTCTTATCAACTGCCTCAGATGGAGACTCGTTCATTACGATCAGGGTAAACTTGCCGTTGTTGATCCTTGTCTCCAGGATCCTGTCCAAAGCAAATCTGATCTTAAAGTTATTTGTAAGCATGCTCGAAAAATCGTCGATAACAAGGAAGTCGCAATACTTATAATCAGATATTTTCTCATCAGAGGCACCGATGAGATCATCCATCTTAACATAGCATCCTGTAAGGCCGCATCCGATCGCTACCTTGGTAAGGCAGATCGCAAGGTAAGTCTTACCTGTCTGAGCCTTATCTGAATAGATGAGAACTTTCTGTTCTTTTTTCTCGACAACGGAAACTATTACGGCATCAAGTCTGGATCTTGCTTCCTTCCTCTTGTTTTCAGGATTCTTTATTGCCTTTGCATCAAGAAGCGATGGTCTTACGGATTCAAAATCCCCAAGTCCTGCTTCCTTGAAAGCTTCATTAAGCTCTTCTCCCATGCATTTGCAAACCACTCTTAAGTTGCCCTTGCGAACAAATCCCGTGTCACCGCACTTCTCACAGACCGGCCAGAGCTTATCGAAATCAGATGAGATACAGTTTACCTTAAGGAACTGCTCTCTTTTTTCCAGGAGCATTCTTTCCTCATCGTCATGAAGACTATCAGGATCGAGTTCATCATCAAGGATCTTCATGAGATTAGCTCTGATATTATCCTTGATGTTATTATCTATCTTCTGAAGTTCAGGATACTTCTCGTATGTCTTTAATACCCTTTCGTCACGTTCGATCTGCTTAACAGTATCCCTGTTTGAAAGAGTTGCACTAATGATCATATCAATCGTTCTCATCTTCATCGCCTCCGAACAGATCGAAAATATCTTTTGTCTCTTTTCCTGCGGAATCCTTGTCCTTTTCCTCGGAATTACCTACATAAGTAATTCCCGCTTCAGAACCGGATCTTCCGCCTGAAATATCTTTGGACTTGCGTCCCTTATACTTCTTGGTATTTTCCTTATGAAGTTCAGTTTCATACTTGGAAGCTTCTTCTACAGTCTTTATTCCGGCAAGCACCCAATTACTCAAGGTCTCATCGACATTCTTGGTCGTTATGCCCCTGTACTCATTGGCTCTATATGCATATTCGATAAGGTCAGTATTAAGTCCGAGATCTACCCATCTCTCGATCCTCTCGATATCAAAGTCGTTCACATGTGATCTTGAAAGCTTACCGACAAGCTTTATAACCTTCTCGACTTCCTGCTTATTCTTAAGGATCTTATCAACATCCTCGGCAGTCCTTATTCC
>CAMYXL010000108.1 GCA_947303255.1 uncultured Clostridia bacterium
TCACAGAGCCTACACCTACATTCTCTGCTTGCTTCGGTCAGGCATTCCTCGAGCTCCATCCTACAAAGTACGCTGAGGAACTCGTTAAGAAGATGGAGAAGAACGGTGCTAAGGCTTACCTCGTTAACACAGGTTGGAACGGAACAGGTAAGAGAATCTCTATCCCTGATACACGTGGAATCATCGATGCTATCCTCAATGGTGACATCAGAAAGGCTCCAACAAAGAAGATCCCTTACTTCGATTTCGAAGTACCTACAGAGCTCCCTGGCGTAAGCACAGAGATCCTCGACCCAAGAGATACATATGCTGATGCTTCCGAGTGGGAGACAAAGGCTAAGGATCTCGCTGGCAGATTCATCAAGAACTTCGCTAAGTACGAGGGTAATGAAGCTGGTAAGGCACTCGTTGAGGCTGGCCCAAAGCTTTGATTCTAACTTACTAAAGTTAATTCACGGCGGTCGCGTAAGCGGCCGTCTTTTTTTGCTCGAAAACCAAAAGTTTACAATTAGTCTCAACTTTTCGGAGAGGCATTCAATTTCCAATTTGACCGTGCTACACTTCGATTTATGAGCACAGCCTGCTTTAAATGGGCGGTTGCCTTCCAGCATTTACATCCATTTTGGAGAGTTTAGGAAAGGAAGGCTGCAGAGATGACAGATTTTGAAATTATATCAATTATAATAGCGATTATTTCTTTGATCATAGCTTCAATGACTCTGTTGTTGAAGCTATTTGTTTACTTGGACTCTAAGTTCAAGAGCAAATAAAAACCTCACCCATTAAGGATTGCGGCCTTTTTGAGTGAGATATTTCAACCATTAAGGCAACCGTCCATGCGGACTGTGCTCTTCCATAAGTTGATTATACTTCCTCATAAATCGAAAGTAAACTGAAACCTCGGAAATGTGTTTGTTGATATTATAGGTGTAAGGTCGTGGATTTTAATACTCATTCCAAGAGGTTGTTTATGAAGAGAAGATCGGTTTCGTTGTTGCTTTGCATGGGGTTTGCATTGAGTGCACTTTTGATATGTAATTGCAACGATAAGAAGAATGAAAAGACAGTGGAAACGGAAGCTTCCGTAATAGTTGAAGACGAGACTGTCGAGACAAAAGATAGTGAGATCGAAGAGACAGAGTCTGAGGAAACTTCGGCTTCAACAGAAGAGGCGGAAGAGACTGAAGAAAAGAAGGATGAAGCTCCGGCAAAGAAGGTATTTAAGCCGACTCCTGAGCCGACAGTGACGCCTGGCCTTGTTAAAGAAGAAGTTTATATCGTCTCTGAGGCAGGCGATGAAGATTTGATGCAATCTTATGAGTACAGTGACGGCAAACTCATAAGGGAGACGATATATAATCTCGACGGTGCAGGACCTGAGTCTGTTGTCAAAGATTATACGTATGACGGTGATAAACTGATCTCTGTCGTAGAGGATAACGGTACGGTTTTATACTATTTTCAATACACATATGAGGGTGATCTTCTGGTAAACGAATTGGTAACTGATTCCATCGGAACTACAAGGATCGAGAATACGTATGAGTATGATGAAGAAGGCCGGCTTATCGTGAACATTTACAGTTACGAATGCAGCGGTCAGGAAAGCTACGTTACGGATACCTCGTATTATTATGATGAATGGGGATATCTCATAAAGAAAGTAACTACTGATATTACTTCCGAAGCGGACACTACGGCCATCACAGAATTTACTTACGATGATGACGGAAACATGATAGAGAGATTCTATTATAATGGCGATACGGACGGGAATGTAACGAAGGTTATCTCGGATGCCTTTTTCGAATATGATGAAGAAGGAAGAGTCGTTGAATTCGTGCAATACAATAACGACGAAGACGAATACTATTCCATGGAAAAGAGTATATACGATGAGGACGGAAGGCTGCGCCGCGTTGACAGGACGAGTGAGAAATTTGAGTCACTGAATTACGAGACGTATTGGTCGTATGAGACGGACTCCGAGGGCAGGGTGACGAAGTCGGTGAAGAAGGATCAATACAACGACCTCATTACGGTTTACTATTACGAATGACATTAGGCGGTCGCGTAAGCGGCCGTCTTTTTTTGCTCGAAAACCAAAAGTTTACAATTAGTCTCAACTTTTCAGAGAGGCATTCAATTTCCAATTTGACCGTGTTACACTTCGATTTATGAGCACAGCCTGCTTTTAAATGGGCGGTTGCCTTCCATCGTTTACATCCTTTTTGGAGAGTATAGGAAAGGAGGGCTGCAAAGATGACAGACTTTGAAATTATTTCTATCGTGATTGCGATAATCACCCTCGTTATAGCTTCAATGACGCTGTTGTTGAAGCTATTTGTTTATTTGGACTCCAAGTTCAAAAACAAATAAAAACCTCACCCATTAAGGATTGCGGCCTTATGGGTGAGTAATTCTCAAACTTGAAGGCAACCGTCCAAGCGGACTGTGCTCTTTCTATGAAATAATTATACTTCCTCGACTATTGAAAGTAAACACGAAGACTTACTGATAACTTGCATCTTATTCCTGCTTTCTCGTAAGTTATTCCAAAACCATATGCCGGCGACTGAAATGTTCCTATACTGTGGCCATAGAAGAGAAGAGCGATAGTGAGGTAACGCCGCCGTATTATTTCTTAGTTTTCATCTATCGTGACCCTTGTATATAATCGCTTTTCTCTGAGTTGATACGCAAACCCCAAAAAAGCAATGTTACTCCTTATTATCGGCGGCTTACCTCAACGGTAGATAAGAGGAGAATTATGAAGAGAAAGACACTTACAATCGCCATCGTAATATATTCGATCTTCTTCCTTATGAACCTGGCATTTACCGCGATCGATTGGGATGATCTGTTTCTCCCTTTGTCGGTAAGGTATTTTTTTATTGGTTGTACAGGCTCCGGACAGTACTCTGAAGCTTATCGAAAAGGACCGCTTTACTTCATTGACTATCACCAGCAAGGACCAATCCCGGTTACCAGAGATGAGTATAAGTACTGTACCGTCTTTATGAAAGGTCAGTTCCTGAATCTGAAAGAACAGGGATACTATGATTCTCCCAGTCATTCCTGGAGTGCGGTCTATATCGAATTTCCGTTCAGAGAAGAGGAGAATTACGATCTGAGCAAGACAGGATCATTTGATTATAAGGTCAGGTCGCTTTATCTCAAAAAGACGAAATATCCCGAGTGGATGAATGATGCAGTCATAAGAGTTTTCGAGGAGAACAATGTGACGAACGGATATTATATGTGTCTCTTAAACAAAAAGAAAGACGGCGATGAACTATATGACACTGAAGAGGCTGACTATAAGGATGCTCCTAGGAATTATCGCGATCGGAAAGATGAGAGATTCCGGAAGATCCATGACATGTACACGGCTGAATACGCTAATCTCAAGTTGTGTTCAGAAGGAAAGACAAAGCTTCCTTACCTGGGTCGCAGCACGACAGTAATGGAAAAGCTCGTCGAGCATGAGAGTTTATGGACGCCTTCCAAATATCTGCACATGGATGATTACGACCAATACAACATTATAAAGTGTCCGGCTCTTCTCACCAAGGATGACGACGATTACCTGAATGATGCCATGCTCACATACATGAAGCTGCGCTACTTCGATCACATGTTCAAAGGTCCGCACATTGTCTATTACGAGATCAAATCCTACAAGGACATGACCATCATGACGTTCGTGATCCCGGCCGAGAAGAAGGTGGGTTACATCGAGTTCGTTACCAATAATCCCCTGTCGCGCGAGAAGACCATACAGGAGCTTAAACTCGCGATCAAGACAGGAGGCAGGTGCCCTGTCGTCAAATTTTCCAACGCCTTTATGCATGCGATGGTCATCTTTATGGTACAAAACAGTGTCTTCGGAGCCGTCTACCTTTTTGCTGATTCTCGAAAAAGAAAGCTTTCCGAGAAAGCTCACAATTAGTCTCAACCTTGCGAACATATGTTTTATTTTAGTTGGAAACGTGGTACACTCTTGATGTGAGCACAGCCTGCTATAAATGGGCGGTTACCTTCAGGTGTTTTCTCTCGTCCACCTCCGTGTGGATAGACTAAACAAGGAGGTTGCTGATATGACAGATTACGAAATTATATCAACTGTAATTGCAATAATTACTCTTGTTATAGCTTCAATAACTCTGTTGTTGAAGCTATTTGTTTACCTGGATAACAGGTATAAAAACAAATGAAAACGCACCCATCGGATTGGTAGCCCTGGGTGCGTTAATTTTTTCACACCTGAGGTGACCGTCCTCGCGGACTGTGCTCCTCTTAATTGGGATTATACCACGATTTCACTAGAACGAAGCGACCAAAATAGTCTCATTGTTTTTCGAGTTAAAACTTGATCTTCGCAGTAAAAACTTTATCCTTCAGCGAGAGATCCAGTGAATAACCGAGAAGGCGCAGATTGTTTTCGACGATAGAAAGACCAAGACCTGTTCCGGTCTCATTATCGCCTTTGACAAACGGCTTCTTGAGGTCTTTTACGTTCTTGATCTCAAGCGATGTCTTGTTTCTTATCGTAAGCTCGGTTGTCGTCAAATTAACGGTGACAGTTGAGTTCGGATCAGCGTGATGAGCGCAGTTGGAAAGCAGGTTATCGAGTGCCTGCTTGAACAACTTAGGATCAGTTTCAACCGTCATGGATGAACCCTTAAATTCCGTCTTCAGTGAAGCAACTTTATAAGCCATATCGTGGTCTTTGATACTCTGTTTAACAAGCGAATCGAGATCGACAAATTCAGGCTCGACAGTGACGGAACCTGATTCACTGTGAGTATAATCCAGGATATCTTCGATCTTTCGGTTCATCTTATCGGTGTTCTGTTCGATGGCGTTATAATGCGGCGTGGGATCCAGCGTAAATCCTTCATGCAATGTCTTAAGGTTGGATGATATCTCTTCAACCGGAGACTTAAGATCGAGAGCCATTGCTTCTATGGCGCCTCTTCTGAATTCCAAGACATCCCAGATGTGACGCTCACGTCTGTATGCAA
>CAMYXL010000109.1 GCA_947303255.1 uncultured Clostridia bacterium
CAGTCAAGCTGTGGGAGACAATCAAGGAGTTCCTGAGCATATTTAGTGATAGCGAAGAACCACTGAGTCATGTTCTTTCTCTCGATCTCGCTGTCGCAACGCTCACACTTACCGTCGATTACCTGCTCGTTTGCAAGAACTGTCTGGCACTTAGGGCACCAGTTAACGAGAGCATTCTTTCTATATGCGAGATTGTTTTCGAAAAGCTTGATGAAGAGCCACTGATTCCACTTGTAGTAATCAGGCATGCATGTTGCAAGCTCGTAGTTCCAATCAAAAGTAGCGCCCATTTCCTTGAGCTGCTTTTCCATTGTCGCAATATTCTTAAGAGTGGAATCCTGTGGATGGATACCTGTCTTGATAGCATAGTTCTCAGCAGGAAGTCCGAAAGCATCGAATCCCATCGGATGGAAAACATTGTATCCCTGCATTCTCTTAAAACGTGACCAAGAATCAGTCAGAGAGTAGTTATACCAGTGACCTAGGTGAAGATTGGCTCCTGAAGGATATGAGAACATTTCTAGGCAGTATAGCTTATCGCCCTTCTTGTTCGGATCGAACTTGTAAAGTTCGGTTTCTTCCCACTTTTTCTGCCACTTACGGTCAATTTCAACTGAATATGACATCTTTTTCACCTCTTCTTTAAATAATAAACTAGAACATTATAACACCAGTTTTCCCTCAATGAAAATGAAATGTTATGTTTATAATATAAAAGTGAAACATTAGGCTGTGTTTCAATGTTTGATTTTAACAATCACTAATGTATAATCAAAATGTTTAATTTTGAGTTATACTCCGCTAATTATGGAGTTTTCTATATATTGTTTGAGGTGATCTAATGGGTTTAGGAATGGAAATTGGTATCGATCTTGGTACCAGTAGTGTATTGATTTATGTCCGTGGTAAGGGCGTAGTCCTTAAGGAACCTTCAGTAGTTGCAGTTAACACAAAGACAGGTAAAGTTCTCGCAGTAGGTGAGAGTGCAAGCCTTATGCTTGGCCGTACACCTGGTGTTGTTGAGGCTATAAGACCTCTCCGTGAAGGCGTTATCTCTGACTTCAGAGCAACAGAAGTTATGCTCAAAGCATTTATCGGTCGTGTCTGCAGCGGTTTCAGAGCTACATATTTTAAGCCGACTATCGTTGTCTGCGTTCCTTCGGTTATCACACCGGTTGAGCAGCAGGCTGTTGAGAATGCCTGCCGTCACGCAGGTGCCAAGGACGTATTCCTTATCCGTGAGCCTATCGCAGCTGCTATCGGAGCAGGTATCGATATCACTAAAGCCTGCGGTTCCATGATCGTTGATATCGGAGGCGGTACAACAGATATCTCCGTTATCTCCCTTTGTGAGCCTGTTGTTGATGCATCCTTGAAGGTTGCAGGCGATAAGTTCGATGAAGCTATCATCAAGCACGTAAGACGTAAGCATAATATCCTTATCGGTGATAAGACAGCTGAAATGCTTAAGATCCAGATCGGTTGTGCATATCCTAGAGATGAAGAGTTGACACTCGACGTTAGAGGAAGAAACCTCATCACAGGTCTTCCTTCAACAGTTACAGTTTCTTCAACTGAAATGCTCGAAGCACTTGAAGAGCCTGTATCTGCTATCTTTGAGGCAGTTCACGTAGTATTGGAGAAGACTCCTCCGGAACTTATGGCTGATATCTCACAAAGAGGTATCGTTATGACAGGTGGTGGAGCACTTCTTTACGGTCTCGACAGAATGCTCGCTACAAAGATCGGTATCGATGTATATATCGCTCAGGATGCTATCTCCTGCGTAGCTATCGGTACAGGTAAGGCTCTTGATATGATGGATAAGTTCGCCGCTTTGGGTGATCAGTAATATAGAAAATCATCTATATAAGAAATATTAATCAGAATAAATGTATCGCCGTTGATCTTCAGCGGCGATATTTGTTTGATACAGGGAATAGTTCGATATACAAATCAAATTATGTTGACAACGTTTTTCCGCTCACGGATAATTTAAGTATCTTATTTATTTATAAGTGTTGGTGGGAAATGGAAGAGGTAAGAAACGGTGCTGATATCATAGCTACTGATTGTCCTTCTGATGAAGGTAATCTTACTTTGGATGCGCTTATTTCCAAGGCCGATTCACATATCAGATCCGGTGAGTTCTCTGATGCAATGAAATTGATCGAGAGTATCCTTGAAAAGGATCCCGGTAATTGTTCCGCTCTTAAGAGAAAACTTTTATGTGACCTCAAGATCAAAGGCATAGAGGAGATCCAGACAATAAGTTATAACAAACTTTCTGAACTGGATATTGAGTCATATATCGATGCTGCGCCTGAAGAATCCAAATCCTATTTCTCAGATATCGTAAAGTATAAAGAATTGAGAAGTGAGATCAACACAACAAACAGAGAATGTGATGACTTAAGAAACAAGATCCAGCCGAAGTATAAGGCCTTGGATGATGTGTCTAGAAAAGAAGCCAGAAGAGAATTATTCTCTTGGGATTATGGTGAGAATGCAAGTTATCCGACGATCCTCGGACCGATCATTTTTGTAGTAGTTCTTCTGATATATATTTACTATTGCAGCACCCATAATAATTCTCAAACCAGTGAGATAGTGATGGGTTGCGTAATCTTGTTTATCCCTGCACTTTTATCTCTTCCTGCATTACGAGATATCATCAGACTTTTAAACGCTCCGAGAATGGAAAAAGAGATCGAGAAAAAGTATTCGGATTTCGACAGCAGTCTTAAGAGTAAGACTGAGATAATCAAAGTTAAAGAATCCGAAGCAGATGTTCTATATAATAAGATCTGCGGTGTATAATCTTCAGGTATGAACAGAAGAATTATTTACGGAATATTATCCATATTATTGTTGTGCGTCGAAATATTTATCGGATTATATGCGCATGGTTGGATAAGGAATTATATAGGTGATCTTTTAGTAGTAATTTTGATCTATACCATCATAAGAACAGTAAGTCCTTATCGTCCTTCAAAGTGGTATATCCTTCCTACAGTTGTATTAATATTTTCATTCGGTGTTGAGTTTATTCAGCTGTGGGGATTTTGTGACAGATTCGGGATCACAAACAGATTTTTAAGGATATTGATCGGTACCGGTTTTTCGGTTATTGATCTGGTCAGTTATACCATTGGTGTGATCCCTTGTTATTTGATGGATTTCATCAACTGCAAATATGGAAGAAACAAGCAATAACATTGCTTTGAAGTGTTGCGCAAATAAATAATTAGTGCTAAAATTCACACAAGTTAATACGACTTTTAAATTTCCCAGACAATTTAAGACTTGTATACACATCTACTCATACTATGATTGAGGATAATTTATGACAGAAAGAGAAGCATTGGCGCAGAAGTCACATGACGATCTCGTAGAGATCGCAGTTGCGTTTAATCTCGTAGACAGAGAAAAAGCTGTTAGTATGGATTCCGACAAACTTGTTTCATTGATCGCTCATGACGAAGAAGTCAAGGACGAGAAGAAGGAAAAACCTGCAAAGGCAGCTGCAACTAAGAAAAAAGCACCTGCTACGAAGAAGAAAAAGACTTCCGAAGAAAAAACTGAGGCAGAAGCTGTTTCCGAAGAAAAACCAAAGGAAGAAGCAAAGCCAAAGAAGAGAACTTCAAAGAAAAAAGAAGCTGAACAGCCAAAGACAGAAGAAGTAAAAACTAAGGCTGAAGTTTCTGAAGAAAAGCCTGAAGAGAAGGCCGACGAGAAGAAGCCTGCTAAAGAAACAAAGGCTAAGGGAAGATCAAAAGCCAAAAAGGAAACTGAATCTTCCGAAGAAAAGAAAACAAAGAAAACCCCTGCTAGATCCAAAAAGAAAACAGAAGAGAAGACACCTCTTGAAGAGATGGCTGAAAATTCTGCACCTTCTGAGGAAACTGTTCCTGAGAAGAAGGAAGAAGCAGAGGCTCCTGCTGAGAAAGCTCCTGAAGCAAAGCCGGAAAGACCTGAAGGCAAAGCTAAGAAAGGCAAGAGTAAGAAGAGGACATTGTCCTTTGGTCCTTCAAGTGATGACGGTAAAGTAGTTGTTACTGAAGTTGATCCTTCAACTGTTGAACAAAGTGAAGACGGTGAACCTGCTAAGCCTGAAGTACAGGAGCCACAGTATATTGAAGTTGAGGGCGTTCTTTCTATCGGTAACAGCGATAAGGGCGATTTCAACGGATTCGTTCACAGACATAACTATCTTCCTGGTGAAGAGGACGCTTTCGTTCAGGGTCAGCTCATCAGAAGACTCGGACTCAGAAGAGGCGATTATATCAAGGGACTTGCAGTTGCTCCAAAGGGCAAGGATAAGTACGCTCCTTTGAAGAGAGTTCTTTCCGTAAACGGAATCGAACTTAACGAGGATACAGATCTTGATATTATCCGTAAGCGTAAGAGATTCGAGACTTTGACAGCTGTTTATCCGAATGAGAAGTTAAGACTTGAGACAGCATTCGGCGGTTCAAAGCTCAATGATATCTCCACAAGAATCATCGATCTTTTCTCGCCAATCGGTAAGGGTCAGAGAGGTATGGTTGCTTCTCCTCCGAAGGCAGGTAAGACGATCCTTCTCCAGAAGATCGCAAATGCTATCACAGCTAATAATCCGGACTGCAAGCTTATCGTTCTTCTTATCGATGAGCGTCCTGAGGAAGTTACGGATATGCAAAGATCCGTTAAGGGTGAAGTTGTATATTCCACTTTCGATAAGAGACCTGAAAACCATGTAAGAGTAACAGAGCTCGTACTCGAGAGAGCAATGAGACTAGTTGAGCTCGGTGAGGACGTTGTAATCCTTCTCGACTCCATGACAAGACTTGCACGTGCTTATAACCTTACGATCAACC
>CAMYXL010000110.1 GCA_947303255.1 uncultured Clostridia bacterium
CAAAAGAAGAGAAAAATGGGGATGCCCCAAGTGAGTTTAATCACTTTTGAGACATCCCATTTGACCTCGCTTAGTGCAAGGTCTTTTCTATCGTCTTTAAAATAATTCATCCAGCAGTATGAAGTAATTGATCTTTTCCCAATTCGGCTCTATGCCGAGGGCATCAAAGATCTTATCAGGATCGATGTCCGGATAGACCTTGCCTCCGAATGTGCCGTCAGCATTATGCTTCAGGCTTCGATAGCAAAGTGCGACATCCTGCCACTTATCACCGACGGCAGTTCCGCCCATATCGATGAATCCGCTTATCTTTCCGTCCTCTACAAGGATGTTCGGCAGGCAGAAATCACCGTGTGACAACACAGGCTCATATTCCGGCTTATTATCCTCGAGCCACTTCAAAAGCTCCTCAGGATCCTTGAAACCGTCTTCGCAGAATGTCGTCGGCTCGGCATCATCAACATCCACCATGTCGTGCTCAACGCGGTATCTTCCCTCTTTAAGCTGATCGTCGATGTCCCTGGTCTTCGGGCAGTCCGTGATGTCCACGCTCCAGAGCATCTTCAGCGCATCAGCCAGCAGCTTATAAAGCTCATCCGGATGCTCCATGAAATACTCATCGCAGGTCATCTTTCCCTGAACCCTGCTCATAAGAAGATACTGATGATCCTCATCCTTCTCGAAAACGATCACTCTCGGCGCAGGCACTTTACCTTTGAGCCAGCGCATGATCCGGACAGAGGACTCTTCATCATATTTATGGGAGTCCATTATCTTAAGGACCATCGTATCAAAGATAAAGATGGAAGAACCCGACTTTCCGAAGCCGTCAACCGTGTATCTCTTACCGCTTATGTGCTTTCTGATGCTCTCAGGAACAGCGGTAAGAATCTCATACGGATCGTCACGACGAAGCACCGATACATGAGTGATCTTATTCGCCTCATCAGGATATTCTTTCTCAAAATACATACCTATAGATTCGGCCGTTTTGAACGATCCTTCGTTGGTATATTTGCAGTACGAATAAAGTGCAGGATAATCAGTATTCTTAAATGCCCAGTCACGCACGGCAGCTGCTGCTTCCTTCGCATAACCCTTGTGCTGCTGATCTTTTCTAATGTGATATCCGATCTCAGGAAGCATCTCGCCTTCGATGTTCTGCAGCGTCAATCCGCAGTCACCAATCATCTCCCCTGTTTCCTTCAGGCACACAGCCCAAAGGCCGAATCCGTTTTCCTTATAACGGTTAATGTTACGCTCGATCCACTCCCTGACTTTCTCTTCGTCAAAGCTGTACGGATAATGCTGCATGATATCAGAGTCACCTAAGACCTGATACAGAGCATCAAGATCATCCATACTCATCTCACGGAGTATTAATCTTTTTGTTTCCAATATCTTATTCATGTTTTTATTCCTAATACTTTTAAAGTTTGAGTGCGGTAATGACCTCATCGCAGTCCAGATCTCCGGTTTCTTCAAAACCGAATGAAGCATAGAGTTTCTTCGCTATATCATTACCCGGAACATACGATGTCCAGAAGTATTCCGCAGATCCGCACGGAAATGTCTTAACGAATTCCAATGCGAGCTTAACAGCCTCACGACCATAGCCTTTTCCCTGGCAAGACTTATCGATCATGAGTCTCCAGATATTGTAGTTATCCTTCGCGATCTCAGGCGCATCGGTCCAGTAATCATCCACTCCGTATCCGATCATCAGAAATCCAACCGGCTTATCATCGTCATATATTCCGAACGGGAATGCATGTCCGTTAGCAGTTATCGAAGTGTATGCTTCGACGATGCTCCTGGTGTTACTGGACACGAATCTTTTCTGATCATCCTCCACACTAAGTTCCAATATTTCCCATACATTTTCAGCATTTATCTTTTCAAGTCTTATCATTTTCTGATCCTCATCAGTATGATCCTTTATAGCCAACACCGTAAGTGTCCGTGTAATAGTCTACCCTTTTCGAGTTATCGAAAACAGGCGGATAGATGCTGTCTTTAGGATCGATCCCAACCAGACTGCAAACTGCGTCATGGCAGCGTATCGTCAGGTCCAACTCGCGTTCTTTCGGACCAAGTTCCTTATTCGGAAACAACGGTTCGCCAACATGCAAAGTAAACTTAGCAGCCTGATGGAAAATGTTCTTTCTTATCCAGCCCGGTTCACGGTACGAGAACCCAAGCGGAATTATCGGCTTATCATTACTGCAGGCGATTCGTGCAGGTCCCTTTTTGAATGGACGGATCGGCGCGTAATATTCCCACATGCTTCCTTCTGCGTAGATATGAAGCCAGCCGTGATCATCCTTCAGAAGTCCCGATACTGCCTTAAGATAAGTCTTCGTTGCTGCGACGCTTCCTTCAGGGATCGGAATGCCTCCGACCATACGGATAAGTGTTCCGTTCTCACCGTTAACGTTAGGCGCCCAGACAAGAAGATTAGAACGATATGGTCGTATCGCTTTCATGACAGCGATGTAGTCCCACATATGAACATGATTTGCAACGGAAATGACACCGTTCTTAAGAACGTCCTTATGCTTTTTGAGATTCTCTCTTCCCTCTATCTTAAGACCCAGGCGAACAGTGCATATGAAGAACACCAGAACGTACTCAAATATACGAACCATATTCTGCTTGAACCTGAACCAAGCCGAGCGGTCGATATAGGGATATTCAGTATCGAAAACAATGCCGCGGTTCTTCTTAACTTCAAGGTAGTGCTTATTCGTATCGATCGGATATGGGAACTTATTCGTCTTCGGATCAAACATGATGCACTAACCTCTTTTTTCTAACAATGTACCACTTGGACATTGATACCGCAAACGTTTAAGAGTTCTTATTAAGACCTATCTGCTTAAACAGATTATAGATGCCGCTTCGTATCGCGTTGTTGTCGTGATCCGCATCCGTTATCTCATACCAGATGTGATTGACACCATTAGTCTCAAACAGTTCGTGATATGACTTAGGATACGTTCCTACAACGGAATCCTTGGTTCCGCAGCAAAGGATAAACACATCAGGTTCGATCGCACCGTCCTTGAACTTCATCTCGCTTTCCTGAATCTGACCCGGATGAGTCATGAACTTATCCGTAGTCGGTACGACTCCAGGAGCCGATGATATAGCACATACATATCCGAAAAGTTCCGGCCTTTGAAGAGTGATATAGATCGTCTCTCTTCCTCCCATCGAAAACCCTGCAAGATAAGTATTCTCTCTTCCCGTAAGAACGGAATAATTGCTCTCGATATAAGGCATGAGATCGTTAACCAGATCGTTAATAAAGTTGTCATACGGAACACATGCTTCAGCATCAAATCCGGGTTTCTGATCAGGATCTGTTGCCGCGAACATATTCGGACAAACAACTATGGTCTCTTCGATAAGATTATCGGCTGCCATGTTTCCCACGATCTCTTTTATCTTGTTGCTGTCATCACCGGAGAAGGAATACTCATCGCCGAAGATACCATGCAAAAGATAAAGAACGGGATACTTCTTGTCTGTACTGTAATCAGCAGGAAGAAGGATGCTGAATCCTCTTTCCATTCCGCACGTTTTCGAGAAATACGTGCCATGAGTAAATTCACCGTAAGCAACATCTTCACGGGTCACGCAGGCAGATTCAGGACAGAAAATCTCGATATCTCCTACCGAGGCGCCGTTGCCTGTATTAATGTCGCTATCAAGACCTGTCGCGAACATGCTCTTATCTTCATTATTCATTGTCGGATTCTCCTTATTTGTTCCGCATGCGCATAGTAAAACAGCGGCAGCAAGAACTATCGTTATACTTCTTTTCATCATGCGTGTGTGATCGCCTGGAACATGACGTCATCGCCCCATGTTTTGTCGAAGAAATCACCTCTGACAAACAGCGTGGTGTCCTCTTCTTTAAGTTCCTGTTTGGTGTAGCCGTTTGCGTCATTTGGTGCGAAGCACAAAACTACATTCTTGATCTCTTTGCCGAATGCCAAGACAGCAGTCTCAAGATCACAGTCACCGATTATCGCATGAAGGATCAACGTATCACCTTCAATGTCAGCAATAAGATACGTATCTTTAGTAGCCAAATAGTAAACGCTCTCGGTCATGAACTGTGACAGATAGAACATGTATAATCCGGAATTATTAACCATGTACATCTTGGCATTCTGAGGTCTCTCGTTGATGATACTAACCATCTTGTCGAAGTCTTCTTTGCAGTTCATCGGAACAGGTGTTACGATCTTATCATTATCGATATAAACTTCCTTGCTGAACTGATACTCTTTATCTTCCTTGAAGCCGAAAAGCGGATAAAAGGAAGTTACCGAATCATTGGCAAAAAGATACATTCCGTCGACCTTTCCCTCATAGTCGGAAATGATCTTTTCCATGAGTTCTCTGGCGTAGCCTTTTCCTCTGTGATCAGGATCAGTCATGACTGTTCCAAGCTGAATGAGACATTTGGTCTCACCGTTATAGTTAACGTCACATCTGTTCACGGAAACGTTAGCCACAACCTTACCGTCGATCACAACGGAATACGGAATATAGTTATCTTTCCAGAATCCATTCTGATACCAGTTCTCAAAGCTGAGACCAAAAACTTTTCCTGCCAACTCATTAAATGATGCTCTCAATGCATCGTTATCTCTGTAATTGATTTCAATAGATTTGTTCATTATTCCCTCCAATTTTCCACGGACAATAAACACTATAATTGCATTATCAAATTAGGTCAATATCGGACAAATAATAAACCTGGCCGTAAAGACCAGGTCAAGAGTTATTTTACTTAC
>CAMYXL010000111.1 GCA_947303255.1 uncultured Clostridia bacterium
AAGAAAGGAAAGATTGAACGAGTTGGATCCAAACGTGATGGAATGTGGATTGTTGTGAGGTAATATACTGAAAGTATTTTTGACCGCAATTTTGACCGCAAATATCAGTGTTCAACTTATAATATAGTTTCCCATGTTCTGAGCCGACTTGAGCTTCATATTCTTGGATATGTGTCCCCGTATCGGTCAAGTGTGTTAATGAGTCACATTTCATTATCCTTTAGCAAAAAATCAAACAGGTTCATGATGAAAACACCATCCTCATTGTAATGTGAAATACCATCCTTGACGATAATGATCTTTGGGAATGAATCTATGATCTTGATAATAGAGGCTTGTTCTTGTTCCATCTTATTCTTATCAGGTATTGCTAATGCAGATTGGAGATAAAGCCTATTAGACCCACGGTTACATACGAAATCCACTTCAAGCTTTTTCTGCCTTCTCTGATCATTTTCATCGGTGTAATAATGATCTACAACACCAACATCAACGTTGTAACCTCTGATAAGGAGTTCGTTATAAATGATGTTTTCCATCAAATGTGTTTCTTCAATCTGACGGAAATTCAATAATGCGTTTCTTAATCCTACATCAGTAAAATAGTACTTCACAGGAGTATTTATGTACTTTTTTCCCTTAATATCGTATCTTTTAGGTCTATCCATTTTTTCGCCTTTAATGAATATTTTGTTGTGTTATCAGAGAAATATTCACTAGAATTATACTTCGATATTGCACAGAAATCGACTTCTACTGAATATTTTACCGAAAGCGCAGCAAAATATTCAGTATACAAGAGAATATGAGAAGAATAGGCATATAACCTGTTTAGAAGATTCTGTGATAGAAGTACAATACATTTATCAAGTGAAGATTCTAAACGAAAATGACAAGGAGATAAATGAATATGACGGGTGAAGAATTTGTTCAAAACTGCTATATCGAAAAAGAAAGAATGCAAAAAATCTATTTTGATAAAACCAAAGAAACTCTTGTAGGCGAACAGATAAAAGGGTTAGTTGCCAAGGGTATTTCAGAGGAAGAAATCAGGTCATTGATCGATTCTGTGATGAACGAAGTTTTTTACACCGTATTACTTGGTTTGGATGGGGAGACTTCTCTTGGAAATGTCCAAATGACATACAAATTGTTCGACGAAGAAGACAATCAACTTGAAGACATAGAAAGCTATGCTTTCGACTCTTTTATGGCAGAAGAATAATAACCATGTGGAACAACGAAGGTTCATACACAACATCTTGTCAAATTTCCATGATATATATTAAAATAAAATATGCTTCATTAGGTGAGTGATTTTATGTTTCGGGGGGGTTTTTTAATGAAGCATACCGTGAGTTATGATACTCAAACTCTCCATTCTCGTACTGACGGGCGGCACCGTCCTTTGATCTGACGTACGCCGATCCTGTCTGTGGGAAGGTGGCAAATTATGAAAAGATCGACTGATAAATATGTGGACGGGAAAAGGCATATCCTGGTTGCTGACGACGAATACATCAACCGCGAAATGCTCGAGAATATCTTAAGCGACAAATACGATATCCTCAAAGCTGAAGACGGCGATATGGCGTACGATCTCATAAGACAGAATCACAATACGCTGTCGCTTATTCTGCTGGACCTCATGATGCCGAGGCTTAACGGTCTTGAACTTCTCGAGAGGCTAAAGGATGATCCTGAACTTAAGAGCATTCCGGTAATCGTTCTTACTTCTGATCAGGCATCAGAAGTCGAGAGTCTTCACAGAGGCGCAGCTGATTTTATTCCGAAGCCTTATCCTAATCCTGAAGTCATAAAGGCGCGTATCTCGCGTTCCATAGAACTTGCTGAAGACAGGCAGATCATAAGCGCTACAGAAAAAGATGAGTTGACGGGGCTTTACACGAGTGAATATTTCTACCGCTACGGTGAGCAGTACGATAAGTTCCATCCAACATCCGACATGGACGCGGTCTGCTTTGATGTCAATCATTTTCACGTATTGAACGAACGATTCGGAATGGCAAAAGGTGATGAGATTTTAAAACGAATCGCCTCATGCCTTATGAAGTCATTTCCTTCCGACTGTGTTATCTGCAGAAAGACAGCGGATACGTTCCTTGTTTATTGTCCGCACCGCGATGATTATTCGAAGCTTGTGGAGACAATTTCCGCATCATGTGATGACATGCCGACTTCAGTTAAGATGCGTGTCGGAATCTATGCTTCATGTGATAAGAAACTCGACATCCAATCGCGTTTTGATCGAGCAAAAATAGCAGCAGACAAGATCCGCAATAACTATTCCGTATTCGTCAGTAACTTTGATGAAGCGCTTATGCAGAAAGAACTTTTTGCGGAGCAGTTGATGGATGAATTTCCGAAGGCAATCGCCGAGAAACAGTTCGAAGTTTTTTTCCAGCCGAAGTATGACATCAGAGGTGACAAACCGGTCCTGTCAAGCGCAGAAGCCCTTGTTCGATGGTTCCATCCGACGCTCGGAACTATCTCGCCGGGGGCATTCATTCCGCTGTTTGAAGATAACGGTCTCATCGCAAGGCTTGATGAATATGTTTGGCGCAGAACAGCCGAGAAGATCGCGGACTGGAAAAACCGTATCGGATCATCAGTACCTGTATCAGTTAATCTCTCGCGTGTCGAGATGTATGATCCTATGCTGGTAGAAACGTTTGAAAAGATCACGTCAGACAATAACATAACGACAAAAGATATCTATCTCGAGATCACTGAATCTGCTTATGTCAGAGATTCCGATCAGATCGCCGACAGAGTGGCGCAGCTTCGTGATCACGGCTTCTTCATCGAGATGGATGATTTCGGTTCGGGGTATTCTTCTCTTAACATGATCTCCGAACTTCCGCTCGATGCTTTGAAACTCGACATAATGTTCATCAGGACCGCATTCGACAAGCGCAATGACACCCGAATGATCAGCATCGTTATCGACATCGCTGATTATCTCGGCGTGCCTGTAATCGCTGAAGGTGTCGAGACAGAAGAACAGTATCTCACGCTCAAGAAACTCGGTTGCGCGATCATCCAGGGATACTATTTCTCCAAGCCGCTTCCTGCCGATGAATTTGAAAAACTCCTCAAAAAAGATTCCTGATCTGAAAGGAGAAGACGATGCTTACAATAGATTCTCTCAAAGCTTTTGGTGCCAACACAGACGATGCTCTCGCGCGCTGCATGGGCAATGAATCATTCTACTTTAAACTGATCGGAAAAGTCCTTGAAGACCGCAATTTCGACGTGCTCGAGAAAGCTATCATTTCCAAGGATTATGACACCGCTTTTGAGGCCGCCCATTCGCTTAAAGGTGTCCTGGGAAATCTCTCCTTAACACCGATCTATGATCCGGTCAACGAGCTTACGGAACTTCTCCGGGAAAAGCGTGACATGGACTACACGCCTTACCTTAAAACGATCACAGAAAAGAAAGAAGATCTTTCAAAAGTGATGTAAATTATCGAAACTCTTGAACTTAGTTTTCGAGGGTTTTTGTTTGCATGAAAAACCAATAACCGTGATCTATCCTGTCCATTTGTGGGTCTTAATGATCATTCGTTTTTTTGATCAGTTCCTGAATGATATAATTATCTCATTCGAACCACGAAGGAGAAAACTTATATGGTCGACTATGAGATAACAAACACAATGACGCCTGAGGAATACATGGAAATGCGCCGCATAGTCGGTTGGGGAATGTTTCCTCTGGAGCAGGCTGAGGAGGGATTAAAGAACTCCTTCATCCTTATCTGCCTTCGTGTAAACGGTAAGCCGATCGGTCTTGGAAGAGTCGTAAGTGATCACGGATACATCTACTACATCGCAGACATCATAGTTTGTCCTGAATACCAGGGCCAAGGTCTTGGAAGGGTAATAATGGAAATGGTCATGTCAGGTATCAAGGATTCGTTGAAACCTTCATACAGGGCAATGGTCAGTCTTTCATCCGCAAAAGGTAAGGAAACCTTCTACAATAAATTCGGCTTTCTGAACAGACCTAATGATGATGTCGGCTGCGGCATGTATCAATGGATCGAGAAAACATAACGTAGAGGAGCTTGTCATGAGTGAAGGATTACAGATGGTTTTATTGGGTCTTGCATTGATAGGCCTTGTAATTATCTTTATCGCTGTTACTTTGTGGATCTATTTTTCGGGAGCAAGAAAAGCCATGAAGAAAAAAGGTGATCTTATGACGGCGACCACGGATGCTACGATCACAAAAAGTTATTCGACGTTTGATGAACATCTTATTTCCTCTGACAAAACCGGTGAGGAAAGAGTAGAGTATAAATTCAGTGTTAACGGAAAACCGTATACCGGAAAAGGCAAGGGACACGGGCAGGAAGGTTCCACGATAAAGATCTATTACAATCCTGAAGATCCGAACATGAATCTTACTGACACGCATATGGATATCTGGAACGGAAAGACGGCAAAGAAGACTTTCTTATATGTACTGATAACGATCGGAGCTTTTATTCTGCTGGCGGTTTTGGGAGGACTTGCAGCGAGGTTTTTGTGATAAGACGCGTGGTATAATAAGGCATGAATGATAGGGAGGCATGATAAAAAGTAAAACAGGGTCGATGTGAAAGCTATCACGGTTGT
>CAMYXL010000112.1 GCA_947303255.1 uncultured Clostridia bacterium
TTTTTAACATCCGGATCGTCTATAAGCAGCGCCGCATCCAGAACGTGTCCGTTTATCTTTATACATTTCATTTTCCTGCTGAATCACTCCTTTCCTAAGGGATAATAGCAAAACACTTTGTCGCATTCAATGTAATACATTTATATTATCGTGTTTATACATTGTGAACCAAGTGTGCTGCTTTGAATTATCATTTGTATCAGGGAATAATACTAAGGTTCAGGGAAGAAAGTATGAGAAAACGGGTCGATGACGGCACGGAAGCGGGCTGATCTGACGCAGGAAGAGATGTCCGAAATGATCGGCGTGACTCCTCAGTATTTATCGGATCTGGAAAGAGGCCTTGTCGGCACGTCGATACCTACACTTATAAAGATATGCAATAAGCTGAATGTGAGCTCTGACTTCATACTGTTCGGAAAGAGCGATGAAAAGGACATCGCGAATTCCACACTTATCGAAAAGATACAGCGTCTGCCGAAACATAAGGCGGACATGGTGGAAACCTCTCTGAATATTCTGTTTGAAGCCATGGAAATGGATCCGGAGCAAAAAACCTACAAATAAAGACAGAGGCAGTTCGCGTAGAACATGAAAAAAGCGGTGCTTTCGCACCGCCTTGTCTGTTTTTTGTCCGTGTTTCTTATGAATTACACGAGCTCGAGGTAAACTACCTCTGCATTATCTCCCTGCCTAGGTCCCAGCTTGAGGATACGTGTATATCCGCCGTTTCTGTTCTCATAACCCGGAGCGATCTCATCGAAGAGTTTTGTAACGACGTCTTCATCGAACAGATACTCGAGGCACTGTCTTCTTGCGTGAAGGTCGCCCTTCTTTGCAATCGTGATCAGCTTCTCAGCCTGACGGCCTGCTTCCTTAGCTCTCATATCTGTTGTTGTGATTCTGCCTTCTCTGAAAAGATCGGTCACCAGGTTTCTCAGCATGGATTTTCTGTGTGCAGAATTTCTGCCCAGCTTTTTATAACCTTTCATTGATGGCTCCTTTCAAATTACTCTTCTTCGCTCGGCTTGAGTGAAAGCCCCAGCTCAGCGAGTTTGTTTTTAACTTCTACCAGCGACTTCATTCCGAGGTTTCTGACCTTCATCATGTCTTCCTCAGTCTTCTGTGTGAGCTCCTCAACTGTGTTGATGGATGCTCTCTTGAGGCAGTTGAATGAACGTACGGACAGCTCGAGTTCTTCGATCGCCATGACGAGCGCCTTTTCCTTGCGGTCCTCGTCCTTCTCGATCATGAACTTCATGTCGCTGACTTCAGCACCAAGTCCGATGAACAGATCGAGGTGCTCCTGGATGATCTTGGCTCCGATCGAAACGCCTTCTTCCGGCGCGATCGAACCGTCTGTCCATATCTCCAGTACGAGTCTGTCATAGTCTGTTTTCTGACCGACTCTTGTGTTTTCAACCGTAAAGTTGACCTTTGTAACCGGTGTGAAGATCGAGTCAACAGGGATAACCGCGATCGGTGTCTCCGGGGTCTTGTTCTCTTCTGCAGGAACATAGCCCTTGCCTGTTGCGATGTTCATCTCCATTACCAGTGTGGCATTGTCTGCCAGTGTGGCAATGTGGAGGTCGGGATTGTAGATCTCTGTATCCGAATCTACGAGGATGTCCCTGGCCGTGACTTCGCACGGACCAACGGCATTGATGATCGCTCTTCTGTCGTCATCTCCGTCGACCCTGACTGCAAGCCTCTTAAGGTTCAGGATGATCTCTGTTACATCCTCCTTGACACCAGGAATAGTCGAGAACTCGTGAAGAATCCCGTCGATCTTTACGCTTGTGATTGCTGCGCCCGGAAGGGAACTAAGCAGAACTCTTCTCATGCAGTTGCCGAGAGTTGTGCCGTATCCTCTCTCAAGAGGTTCGATCACGAATTTGCCATAACGACCGTTTTCATCAACTTCTTTGGTAATAGTTGGTTTAATAATCTCGATCATAGTCTTCCCCCCTGGATATTCAATTATTACGACTGCTATTCGCCGGATCGTCCGGCTTCAAGCTACTATCTTGAATAGAACTCTACGATGTAGTGCTCTTCGATAGGAAGGTCAACGTCCGCTCTCTCAGGAGTTCTGACGATCTTTCCCTCGAACTTATCAAGATCAAGGTCGATCCAGGCAGGTGTTGTGATGATCATTTCCTTAAGCTCATTGAACTTAGGGGATGACTGCGACTTAGCCTTTACGGATACAACATCACCGGCCTTGAGCTCCATTGAAGGGATGTCTGCCTTCTTGCCGTTTACCAGGAAGTGACCGTGGTTGACAAGCTGACGGGCTTCTCTTCTTGTTGCTGCGAATCCCATTCTGAATACAACATTGTCCAGTCTGCTCTCGAGCATGATGAGGAGGTTCTCACCGGCTCCGCCTTTTCTCTTCGAAGCCTTGTCGAAAAGGTTGCGGAACTGAGTCTCGCTGAGTCCGTAAGTGAATCTTACTTTCTGCTTCTCATTCAGCTGGATACCGTATTCGCTCTTTTTACGGCGTCTTACTGCGCCATGTCTTTTGGATTTTTTATTAACACCCAGGTACTGTGGCTCGATACCAAGAGCTCTTGCTCTCTTCAGTACAGGTCCTCTATCTCTTGACATATATTCTGCTCCTCCTTCCCGATTAGACTCTTCTCTTCTTAGGCGGTCTGCAACCATTGTGAGGAATCGGTGTGATGTCCTTGATCATGGTTACCTTGAGTCCTGCAGTCTCGAGTGCTCTTACTGCGGAATCTCTGCCCGAGCCAGGTCCCTTTACGTAGACTTCTACTGTCTTGAGACCGTGTTCCATAGCCGCCTTAGCTGCTACTGTAGCTGCCTCTGCTGCTGCGAACGGAGTGCTCTTACGGGAGCCTCTGAATCCGTTTGAACCAGCGCTGGACCAGCTGAGTGCGTTTCCGTCCATGTCGGTCAGTGTGATCAGCGTATTGTTGAAGGTGGACTGGATATGAGCCTGGCCACGTTCAACGTTCTTACGTTCTCTTTTCTTCTTACGTACTGTTTTCTTAACAGCTGCCATAACTTATACCTCCTTCCCCTTATCTCTTCTTTCCGGCAAGACGCTTCGGGCCCTTGCGTGTCCTTGCGTTTGTCTTTGTCTTCTGACCCCTTACAGGGAGTCCTCTTCTGTGTCTGATACCTCTGTAAGATCCGATCTCCATGAGTCTCTTGATGTTGAGCGAAACCTCTCTTCTGAGGTCACCCTCTACCATGTAGTCAGCATCGATGACTCTTCTGATCTTACCGGCGTCTTCTTCTGTCAGATCTCTGACTCTGATGTCAGGATCGACTCCCGCTTTAGCGAGAATCTCTCTGGATGTTGCGAGACCGATTCCATAGATGTATGTCAGACCGTATTCGATCCTCTTATCTCTTGGCAGGTCTACTCCGGCAATTCTTGCCATGTTTTTCCTCCTTTCCCATCTTCCGTCACCTTTTCCGGGGGTGATATAGACGGGTGTTCCAAGTTTTTTAAAGCGTTTTAACCCGGAATCCCGGTGTTTCCGGCGCTTAATATCAATAAATTCGATGACGTGTGAATACCCAAGGCACAATACTCCCTTGGGTTACACGCGAACGATTAATAGTAACATTTTTGAAATGTTTTTTATTGTTCTTTTTTATATACTTATCGTATATCGGCGAAGAGATTTTTCGTTATGCGAGGCGCGCGAGAAAAGTCTGAAGGCGCATACTATGTATGTAACTG
>CAMYXL010000113.1 GCA_947303255.1 uncultured Clostridia bacterium
AAACCCAGATCAACATCGTAACTGCTTGTCTTAAGAGAATAGTTCTGAACAAGGAAGAACGCGCATAAGACGATTTCCAATACCATGAGCACGGGAACCACGAAGAACTTTGGTTTCAGTGTCTTGTGGTGGAAGAGTCTCATACCGAGGAATGCGCCTATCGAGCCGCCGATCCACGCCCAGAACAGCAATGTCCTTTCGGGAATTCTCCGCGCGCCTTTTTTCGCGTAAGACTTGTCCATTCCGTAAAGAATGAACGCTGCTAGATTAACCAGGATAAGCCAATAGACAAGTATCATGATCAGGCTTCAGTAGGTGAGATGACCTTAAAATATGCGCACATATCCTCGACAAGATCGGAATCTTTCGTCATGGATCTTACGATCAGAACAGTGTTGCCTTTGAGATATACTCCGGTAAGAGTATCCTTGCCTGAAGGACCGTCACCTGCCTCGATGTAGTAGGAATAGTCCTTTTCCTCACCATTTTCACCGTCATCTGCGAAGGCCTTGCCGTATTTCTTGAAGAGTTTTTCAGCTTCTTTTGTTTCTTCAAAAGTGAACAGATAACCTACAGTCAATTGCTCTTTATCGCCATAACTGAATAGCGTAGCTTCGGAAACATCATAAGTAGGGAGTTCTCCGAAGCGGTTCAGGACTTTGTCGTAAAGATCCTGGGCGTCACCTTTTGTGGCGTACATATAAACGCCCTCTTCCGCAGCGTGGAAGGTGATGATATCTCCATATGCTGCATAAAAATCATCGAAATCGTCGTACTCTTCGAAATCCTGTTCCTCACAAAAATCAGCGAGCATCTTGTGATCGAATTCCTTTGCTTTACAAGCCGTAAGTCCGAAGATCATGGCTGCCGTCAAAACTGCACAAGTAAGTCTTTTTAAGGTTTTCATATTATCCCCCTTGTTCGAAAACAAATCCTAAATACCCGACAGTACTAATTATATCCCTTTTGCTTCGAGATGCTTGAAAAACGCATCAAGTCCTTCTTTGAGATCATCATATGTCTCATCGAAATTACCCGTGTACCAGGGATCTGCAATGCTCCTCGAAGAACCTGCAAATTCAAGCATCTGATATATCTTGTTATCAGGATCCCCGCCGGCAATACGCGACATGTTCGAGATGTTGTAAGAATCCATTCCGATGAGGTAATCGTATTCATCATAATCGGAACGCGTCATCTGGCGTGCGCGGTGATGAAGCACGGGAATCCCGACTTCTCTCATCTTTCCGACCGTACCATAGTGCGGACCATTGCCGATCTCCTCCCGGCTCGTTGCCGCAGAGTCGATATAAAACTTATCAGCCAGGCCTTTTTTATTGACCATATCCTGGAACATAAACTGTGCCATTGTCGAACGGCAAATGTTGCCGTGACATATAAATAGTACTTTTATCATTGCTACGATTTGCCCTGAAAAACCTTGAAAAGCCTTATTTTATAAGGATTTCCGGATTATCCTCACAACAGAACATTCGTTCTTTTCGTGGCTTATTTTGGCATATCTTGGTCGCCAAAAGGTATAAAATCAGGTATAAAATTTGTAAAATTAACCTGACAATTTCGCAGGGCTTTTTGAGGCTTCATTTTTACCCGATTCCAATCCTTCGGATTTCCGCCTTAACATCCTCATATACGACGTGAGTATAAGTGTTAAGTGTAACTCCGATTTCCGAATGTCCCATAAGATATTGCAAGTGCTTAGGATTCATTCCTGACTTTGCCATATTGGAACAATAGGTGTGACGGCACACATGAGGGGTTATAAGCGGCATTTGAACCTTGTAAATGCTGTTGTACTTCTCTCTAATGTGCTGGAAGTATTTCTCCCAGTGGAGTGAATACATCACGCTGCCGTTCTTGTCGAAGTAAAGAAATCCGGTCTTTCCTTCGATGATCGGTTCTTTTCTTGGAGGTCTTCTGTTGTCGATTATCTTCCGGAAACACGCTTCGACATCAGGTGTCATGGGAATTACTCTCGTTCCGGCGTTTGTCTTGGTCTGCTGGATATAGTATCCGTGAGAACCGTGCTTCAATAACTGATGATCGATATTGATCGAGTGTTCTTCGAAGTTAATATCGGAAATTGTCAGTCCGCAGAACTCAGAGATTCTCATTCCTGTTTTGAGAAGAATATAAATACCTTCATAGTATCTGTTAAAGTGCGGATCCTCTTTTACGAAATTGAGGAAATTGCGTTCTTCTTCTCTGCTCAGTGCCTTACGCCTTACGCTGTTATTGACGAGTACATCTACCACCTGGAATGAGAACGGGTTCTTTCTGATGATGTCATCATCTACCGCGAGCTGGAAAGCCGGTCTTAATACGCCCCTTATACAATGAATGGAACTGTATCCTCTGTGGTCTTTCTGCTGAAGCTTAATGAGCCACAGTTTGGCATCCGATATCCTGACTTGGTCGATCCTTTTGCTTCCAAACGGATCTTTCTTCAAGATATTGATGATGGTCTTATAGCCTGTCTTGGTAGTAGGTCTTACGTTTACTCTTGTCTCGACATATCTCTCAACAAGATCGAGAACTGTAAGATTACCGCCGTGTGAAGCTATATGGTCAAAAAGGTCGGCTTCGATCTGCTTTTCCATCTCCCTTAAGGAAAGACCTCTTTTCTTTCCCTGAGGTGCCAGATCATTGTGATCAAGTCTTAAGCTGTATACAGCTCTTACTTGTCCCCAAGCGTCAGTGTACTTGAAACGGTAACGACCGTCCGGCAACTGGACCTCTCCGTTGTGTAATAATCTGCCTCTGTTATCTCTCCTTTTTTCTATCATATTTCGAGCTCCTTTCTTAAAAAAGCCCGATACAGCATACGTAAAATATACCATACCGGGCTGGTGATTGCCTTCGATTAATGGGTCAGACTACGTTAGCGTCATCCATATATTTCTCGAAAATCTTTCTTTTGATCATGGTCCGGTTACCATTCATGACTATAAAATCCGCCAGTGGATTTTCATCCACTATTTGTCGCAATTTCTTTTCGCCAATATGAAAATATCTGGCAGCTTCCCTGATCGTCAGAGTGTACTTTTCCCATAAAGGGACGATGTTTGTCTGGTTGTTCTGAGTTTGATTGTTTTCCATAAAGATATCTCCTTTACTCCTATTATTTGTTTCTGTTTTCAGGACAGTAAGTCTGATAGATTGCGTTCATGGCATTCCGGATATCATCGGCACACCTTTCCAGTTCCAGGGGATGGGCTATACCGAGTATGTTCAACTTGCGGAGGACCTGATGAAGATTGCTTCCGGCACGTTTTGTTTCACACAGCAGGTAATTCAGATCAGCCGGCGGAGCTTCCACGATTATGTCTCCAGCCATTGCTTTACGTGCATATTGGCTGATGGTAAGACCTGCTCTTGCAGCGTTTTTACGAATGGATTCATATTCTTTCTGATCTACTCTGAAGTGGATCTGATACTTTTTAACAGGGAAAGTCTTACTCATCTGAACCTCCTTCGGATGTCTGATCCTTATTTAAGATCCAAAACCACACATCACCCTTCTTGTCCGATCCGAGTCCGGGAATGTATTTCTTGGCTTCATCAAGTGTCCTCTTACAGATGTTTTTGTTTTTTGCCATCTCTTGGATCTTCTTGGCTTCGACCTCTGTATGATCCGTGAAGTAAGACTTCAGGAATGTGATTGCCATAT
>CAMYXL010000114.1 GCA_947303255.1 uncultured Clostridia bacterium
ACCGGTGACCTCATCCTTACCATGGATGCGCTCTACCTACTGAGCTATGAAGGCAGTTGAAATTACTTTGGAAGTATAGCACAAAGAATTTATATTTTGAAGTCTTAATTATATTCCTCGAAAAAGCGCATAAAGAAAAGCCACAGAGACTGTGGCTTTTACAAAAGGAAGATATATGAAATGAGAAAACTGAACACTAGGTTCATATTTAATATAGTGCCTAAATGCAAAATGGTCAAGGTATTTTTATGCAATTTACATCTTATTAAGATACAATTTACAAATTCTTAAAAAAACGTTTCGCGGTAGGTGCCACAGCAAAATTGTTAAAAAAACCTTACAAGGCTTGAGCGAGTAGTATTAATGGATTTCAGCGTATCAGCATGAGGATAAAATGACATCCGAGTGCACCCGCAAAAGCTCCTACCGCAACTATAACCAGACTTCTTCCTCTGAAAGCCAAAATGATCGCGACGAGAGTTCCCGCAGCCGCAGTTATGATGGACCCGGTCGAATAAAGGATCGAAGGGAATGTCATAGCCGACAGAACTGTATACGGAATATAGTCGAAAAACGCCTTGACTCTAGGGTTTTCGATCTTTTTATTGAAGACGACAAACGGGATCATCCTCAGAAGATAAGTCGTCACCGCCATTACTGCGAGATATATGAAAAAGGTGGTACTAGGCATTTGCAGCATCCTCCTTTTTCGAAGAAGGGAGGAAGATGGCGCCGATAAGGGCAGCAACGACTGCGCTTATGATGGCTGCAAAGCCTCCTGATATGAACGAGAAGAACTTGACGTAGTAGAAGAGCACCGAGATCGCGACCGCGATGGCGCTTACGATGGCGATGCGCTTATCCTTGCGGCAGACCGGAAGGACGATAGCGATGAACATGCCGTAAATGCCGATGGACAGGGAGTCAACGAGGAACTGCGGAAGAACGCTTCCTATAACGGCGCCAAGGAAAGTTCCCAAGACCCATGAGAAGATCGGAAGGACCATAAGTCCCATGAAGTAGCGGCGGCCGAAGCTCTCGCCCGAGCCCATGGCCACGCCGAAGATCTCGTCTGTGATTCCGAATGACAACAGGAAACGTGACAGCCTGTTTACGGAACTGTCGGCTTTCTGGGACAGGGAAATGGACATGAGGCTGTATCTGATGTTGATGACGATCTGAGATAAAGCCATCTCGAAAAGTCCGCCTGCTGCGGACATGATGCCGATTCCTGCGACCTGGCCCGCGGATGTGACGTTCGCGAGTGAGACCAGTACAGCCTGCCACAAGCTAAGTCCCATGCTTATCGCGAGGACGCCAAAAGAAAACGACACGGACAAGTAGCCCATGCCGATCGGTAAACCGTGGATCAGTCCGGCCTTGAAGCCGGGCGTCTTATTCTCACTTGCCATAGAGTTCCGTCAGATCACTGAAAGACAGATAAAGATCCAGTGTGTCGGCCTTATCTATCTGCTCGAGAGTTGAATCCTGCTCATTGGCTTTGTAGAGTTTATTGTCTACGTAGAAATACTTTGTAACATCGCCGAGAGATCCGTCAGCAGGTACCGTTGTCCTGGCGATAAAGAGAGTAGACTTATCAACTGCAAAATACTCATCAACATGCTCAGCGCCGTTGTCCTCAGTAACAAAGAGCGTGCATGATTTTACTGTATCAGCCTTGTTGGTTCCATCAATATTTGCGACATATGTGTATGCGCATGTATTTCCGAGCGGAGTATAACCTTCGCCGTTCAGTACTCTAAGCTCATCCTGGTGATTATCCCAGTAATTGCCGTAAACCTTCTCGAAAACCTCCACCTTCTGGCTCAGTTCTTCAAAAGTAGGCTCGTTTGCATTATCGAAAAAAGGCGTAGCCTGCTCTCCTTTACAGGAAACGATGGAAAAGATCATCAACACCGAAAGAAGTGAAACTACGAGTAATCTGAGTTTATTCTTCATTGGGAAATCTCCCTTATAAAAATTATTCGTGAGGATTATATCATATAATGAATAATGAAGTTGACATTTTTATTGAAAGCAAGTAAAATCTTTTGGCAAGTCAATTGCACGTCAATAGACAAATGGAGAAGTCGCCTAGCCTGGTCGAGGGCGCACGACTGGAAATCGTGTAAACCGCAAAACGGTTTCGAGAGTTCGAATCTCTCCTTCTCCGCCAGATTGTTTTTTTGAAAAGCCTTGGAACACAACAGTTTCAAGGTTTTTTCTTTTGTCGGACTCGGCTTTTGACCAAGATTTTGACCACAATTACTCAATGAAGCAATGGAAATTATGAGATTTTATTGATGTAACGTTCCATAATGGATGCTGAACGTTGTTTCATTGCCAAATTTACGTGACCGTATATATCTAAGGTAAAAGAAGCCGTTGCATGTCCAAGATTATCTTGAATGGTCTTGATATCGTCTCCGCCTTCAAGTGAAGCAACTGCAAAAGAATGTCTCAGGTCATGGAATCGCATTTCATCCAGATTAAGTTCTTTTACAATAGCCTTGAAGTTTTTGTAAATCGTCGCATGTCTCAGGTTACTACCCAATTCGTCCGTGAAAACTAAGTTCATCTCGTTGTCCCAAGCTAAACCGGCAGCATTCATACAGCTTTCTTGCCATTCTTTTTGCTTTTGCAGGGCTGACATTACTGAGGGAGCGACCGTTAAGATACGTGTTTTGTCGTTCTTTGTGTAATCGAGAATGTATTTTCCTCCGGCACTTCTTTGTGACAGTTTTAATTGTTTGTTGATCACGATTCTGTTAGTTTCAAAGTCAATGCAATCCCAGGTGAGTCCTAGTACTTCACCTTGACGGAGCCCTGTGAAAAGAGTGACAAAGAAGATATTCTCGTATTTATGCCCCTTGATCTTAGACAGGAACAAGGCGGCTTCTTCTGACGAGAAAGTCTTCATTTCCTTCTTTGTTGCCCTTGGCAGTTTGCAAAGCTCACACGGATTATCTCTGATAAGGCGTAATTCTTTTGCCTGATTTAAAGCCTTTGACAATACTCCATGTATGTTTTTGACTGTTTTAGGGCTGAGATTCTTCTTTTCTGATAGCATGCTATAGAAAGATTGGATGATGGTGGTAGTAAGACCTGATAGTTTCACATCACCTAGTGCAGGAATTATGTGGTTCTTACACTTTGAACAATAAGCATCATATGAATATTGCTTAACACTTGGTTTGACATACAGTCCCAACCAGGTTTCAAGCCATTCCTTGAGTTTTATATGAGTTTGCTCAACATAAGTCCCGTTGTCTATTTCAGTTTCTATTTGAGACAACTTCTTTCTTACTTCTTCCTGCGTTTTTCCATAGACGGATTTTCGAATATACTTTCCGCCGCCATCAGTAGCAGCAATTGAGTATATTCCTTCCCATCTGCCGTCAGCTCTTTTCCTTATGCATCCGCTTCCGTTTGCATTTC
>CAMYXL010000115.1 GCA_947303255.1 uncultured Clostridia bacterium
TCCGGTTCCTTTTGATGATTATGTTATACCATTTCTTAAGTCACAGAAGTGTCACTCAAAAAAACGCCATAAATTTACGACGTTTTACTGTAAATATGAACATTCTGTTAATGGTTAGGAATATCAGTCATTTTCTTAACAAAGAGAAGTTTGTCAATCTAACAATTTTTTTATCAAATCCTCATATTCTTCCGTAACCAGAACTATTCTTTCACCTGTAGACTGGAATCCGTCTATGATAAGTCGATTATCTTTTTTTAGCTGATCAGCTGTATAACACGAATCATCCATTCTTGTTTCAATATCTGAAGCATGTACCTTTATCTCTTCAAAATGCGAATCAATGTATTCATCCGACATAGCCAGGCAGATAAATCTTATCGACTGAAGATACTGCGCACTAAAACCATCTCTCCAATTAAACGGTATGTAACAACCCTCAACAATAAGGTTCTGTTTATTTTCAATTGCAGTCTTTATTATCTCTCTAACTATCGGCCATAGGTAATCCGTAAGCTCATCGTCATCTTCAGGTGTTAGATCTGTATTTCCACTACGAATTAGCCCCATCTTCAAATGATCAATTGAAAGATATGGGTATTTGTATTTCTCAAGCATTCGTTGCGCCAGCAACGTTTTTCCAACATGAGATGCTCCAGTTATGATTATAACCATCTTTACTCCTCTATTATCCTTCAAAATATTCTCTGAACGAATTATATCAAAATCCCCTATTATTGGGTATGAACAGATCCATAACAGGCTGCATAATCACAAAGAACCGGTGATCACCCACCGGTCCTTGTGACTATCTACATCTAACTCATAAGCTTCTTATGCGCCATCTTAACGTTACTCTGTTTGACCATCGCATAATTGAGCGTTGTGTCGATCTTCTCATGTCCAAGAAGCCTTTGTACCTGTTCTATCGGCATTCCCCGGTCTATGGCCGTTGTTGCCATCGTCCTTCTGAACTTATGCGGATGGACATGACCGACATTACTGATAGTGCCCGCTTTTTTGAGCATTGACTGAACTCCGGATGCATGAAGTCTCTTATACGGTCTTCTGATACTTACGAACAACGCCGGTTCCGAGTCTGTCCGTGATGCCAGATACTTCATAAGGTGAAGCTTTGTCCTCGCGTCAAAGTACACGACCCTTTCTTTCTCACCTTTACCAAGAACTATGCATTCCCTTTCATCAAAATCGACATCATCGATATCAAGTCTCTCAAGTTCTCCGACACGCATACCTGTCGAGTTAAGGATATCAATAATCGCAAGGTTCCTAAGTTCCTCACAATCATCCCGCAGCCTTTCAAGATCCTCATCGGCATATGTCTCTTTTATCGATAAGATCGTTTTTATCTTATGAATACGGCGCATGGGACTTTTGTAGATATAGTTTTCATCTTCAAGCCACTTGAAGTAACTCGACAGCGTACGGCGGATGTTGTCGATGGTAGCCTTGGTTACCGCTCTCTCCGCCTGATACCGCATAAGGAACACCCGGATATCCTCCGTGTTCATGACGCAGACGTTCTTACCGACACACTCAAAAAGCTTGCTCAAGGTAATACGATACTGTCTTAGTGTCTTCTCAGACCTGCCCTCAAGCCTTTTTGTTGTAAGGAACAGATCAAGCAGTTCCTCCGAACTCTTTTCGGGTGTGTCTTCTTCCTCGCCCTGAAGCGATTCCTCCAGAGTGCTCCGGAGTTTGACCATCTGACTGTTGTCCAGATGATCAGACATCTTCCATAGTACGTGATTGATAGTTTCCTCGTTCATAATTATCCCTCCTCCTCATTTATATGCTGGTTTAATCATGAACAAGGTTGATGGAACTGCTTTGCTGTTATTGCATCTGCAGGAATTCGGCAACGCTTATTATACGGGGATCTTCGATTGCCGATTCAAGAAAGTCCTTGTCCCCGGTAAGGAAATAGTCTACATTCGAAGACAATGCCGCGCGAAGTATAGGGCGGTCTTTCTTATCCCTTATAAGCGTTTCAGACTTGGCTACTTTAGTCGGAGTATCCACTATCTCTATTACCGACAAAGCAGACTGAAGAAAACTTTCAAGATCTTCGGTCCTATCCGGGAATTTCTCAAGGAGCTTGCGCTTAAGCTCGTCTATGACATAACTGCACGTAAGAGGCTTGCATGGTGGAACCAACGCCTTCTTAAGTGCGGCTGATGCCCTTCCGTCAGGGAAAAGGATCGCGGAAATAAATATATTGGTATCGATCATTACGCGCATCTATGCATTCTCCTTGCGACGTGATGCAGTGATCCAGTTCGCAACATCCTCCTCGTTAAGGAGTCCGGCCTTTTCGGCTTCTCCGCTCATCTGTTCCTGAAGTTTCATAAGAGCATAAACCGCCGAGTTTACGACACGAACATTATTTCCATCTACTATAAATGTAACTCGATCACCCGTATCAATCCCCAATGCTGCACGAACATTCTTAGGAATGGTAACCTGTCCTTTTGACATTACTCTTGCGTCATTTACAAATGCTGAATCTGCCATGTTGTTTTCCTCCATAAAAGTAGGGAAGTAGGATTTTCCTACTTTGATTATACTATCGTGTCAGTTGGATTTCAAGAACTTCAGCATTTATGAATAATTTGTAAACACTCGGTCAAAACCTCCAATTTCCCAAAAATCACCTTTACAACTCAAAAACGCCGCAAAATCAATGCTTTGCGACGTTTTGTCTTCAATTATGAACAAACC
>CAMYXL010000116.1 GCA_947303255.1 uncultured Clostridia bacterium
TGGCAGGTTCACCTTGTCCGATCAAGACAATGGAAGAAGTTATCGAGAAGATGCATATGTCTGAGATCTGTATCACATATGGTCAGACAGAGGCTTCTCCGGCTACAACAATGTCCAAGACAACAGATTCCATCGACAAGCGTGTTAATACAGTTGGTCAGGCAATCTTCGGTGTTGAATGTAAGATCGTTGATCCTGAGACAAACCAGGATCTTCCTGATGATGTTGACGGTGAGTTCGTTGCACGTGGTTACAACATCATGAAGGGTTACTACAAGATGCCTGAAGCTACAGCGGCTGCTATCGACAGTGAAGGATGGCTCCATACAGGTGACCTCGCAAGAAGAACACCTGACGGATACTATAAGATCACAGGCCGTATCAAAGATATGATCATCCGCGGCGGTGAGAATATCTATCCTAAGGAGATCGAGGACTTTATCTATACTCATCCAAAGGTTTCAGATGTTCAGGTTATCGGTGTTCCTGATAAGGATTACGGTGAAGAGATCCTCGCAGCTATTATCCTTAAGCCGGGTGAAGAGTCTTCCGAAGAAGAGATCAAGGAATATGTTCTTACACATATGGCTAAGCACAAAGTTCCTCGTTATGTCGACTTTGTTAATGAGTTCCCAATGAATGCAGCAGGTAAGATCCTCAAGTACAAGATGAGGGAACAGGCTGTTGAGAGACACAATCTCGTTAACGCAAGCAAGATAGTAACAGCTTAATTTTTCATTTGAAAAAATATTGAGACTAAAAAACCTTGTTTGATACACAAATCTGAATATAATCTAAATTACCAAAGGTATCGGAATTACTTCCGGTACCTTTTTTAATGCTTATTTTCAGGAGGTGACTACATTTTGAAGTATTCAGTTTTCTATTCGGAATTGACCAGAGGTCTGTCCTTAAAGTCTCAATCCGGGATCTTTGATAAAGCATCTATAAAGAGATCATTCGAGGCCGAATGTTTTCGAGAAGCATTATCAAAAGCAGACGAGATATGGGAAGAGATCAAAGTAACGGGAAGGATACCCGTATTACTTGTAGATCAGCTGGAAGAGCCGTATTTTACGTCCGTAAGAAATAATCTTCATGAGTATCAGCGGATTGTTAAAGGGAACATAGAGATAATAAGCTGCCCTGATGTAAACGGGATAGACATTATCTGCAATGAGGAAGGTAAGATAATGAGCCTGCCGCTTAACAGAAGCCTTACGGATAATCACGAAGTCTATGATATTGTGGCGGGAACTATGATACTGGCCGGTAATGATACGGAGGGTGAAACTATAGGACTCACCGAAGAACAGTTAGTTAGCGGTTATAACTACTTTAAGCTGCCGCAGATCTTTGTCTTGAGCGATGAAGAAGGGGAGGTGGAAGTACTGGATTGTTCGATCGAGATGGCAAGGATCATGAAACTTAACCTCATTCCGAATGTTTCAATGAAATAAAAGTATGTTATTATAATTAAAGTTTAAAAATGGTAGGTATGGAATGGCTTCTGATAATACTAAGAACATGAATAGAGTCAGAGAAATGGAAGACGAATCTTTCGGTGAGAAGATCGCTTCTATATTCGGTTGTATTCATAGGACTAATGTAAGAACTATCGTTAATATTCCTACCAAAGTTAAAAGCTTTGTTTTGCGTAAGGTAAACGACTATAAGAACAAGCCGAAAAGAACCGAGATCAATAAGGTTTACGTGCTTGTCGGATATACGACAAAACAGAATGTAGATAACAGATATAATGATGAACACTTCCTGATCTCTATTAGAAGGATACTTTTGTTGCTTATCTTTATTCTGCTTTTGTTCATAACGGTTAAGTGGCTTACTCCGCAACTTAAGTTCGATCAGTTGAAACAGATATTCGGTATTCAAAGTGCTGATGAGATGACATCCAATGATCCGTTTGCGGGAGAAACAACCGAAACTGATGAGTCAAGTGAGCTTTTGACGCTGGAGAATGACGCATAACCCTTTTTGCACTTTCATTTTTGTATCAAAAACCGCCATTTTTATTTTGTTTTTTGCATAATTTTGCATTATTGCATTCATACTGTTGCAAAATGGACAATTAAGTTATAAGATTTTTTTCGTGATATTTTATTTAACAGTTTTATGTATATCTTCAAAGATATAACGTAATAAGAAAGGCGGTATTTTATGGAATACACATTGAAGAACGAGTACCTCAATGGCCTTATGCAGAAGGTTATTGAGAAGAACCCATCCGAGCCGGAGTTTTATCAGGCAGTTCACGAGTTCCTTACATCTGTTGAGGCAATCGTTGACATTCACCCAGAGCTCATCGAGAAGAAGGTTCTTGAGAGAATCCTCGAGCCAGAGAGAACAGTTATGTTCCGTGTTGCTTGGGTAGACGATAAGGGTGAGATCCAGATCAACAGAGGATACAGAATCCAGTTCAACAGTGCTATCGGACCTTACAAGGGTGGTCTCAGACTTCATCCTTCCGTTAACCTTGGTATCCTTAAGTTCTTGGGCTTCGAGCAGATCTTCAAGAACTCCCTCACAGGCCTTGCAATGGGCGGTGCTAAGGGTGGTTCCGACTTCGATCCTAAGGGCAAGTCCGACAACGAAGTTATGTCTTTCTGCCAGAGCTTCATGAGAGAGCTCTACAGACACATCGGTCCTGACTGCGA